>CAYHEK010000001.1:0-7377 GCA_964355545.1 uncultured Thermotogae bacterium
TGCCTGAACTGCCGGAAGTGGAGACGCTCGTGCGTGGTTTGCAAAGCCTCTTCCCGACTCGCATCGAGCGCTTGGAGGTGCGCGACCCGCGGCTCTCCCTCCCAGCCGAAGAGATCGTCGACGAAGAGATCGCGGGGATCGAGCGGAGGGGGAAGTACATCGTCTTCCAGCTTGTCTCAGGACGGTCGCTCGTCGTTCACCTGCGCATGTCCGGCCGCCTCGTCCGCTCCTGCTCTAAGAGGGAGGAGGGGTACGCGCGCCTCGTCCTGCACCTTGACCGTGGCGTGATTCACTTCGTCGACCCGCGGCGCCTGGGGACGGTCGAGTATTGTCGCGACGGCTTTCCACACCGGTTGGGAGCCGACCCTCTCGGCCGGGAGTTCACAGAGGAGAGGCTCGGAAAGATCGTCCGTGCCTCGCGCGCGCCGATCAAGGTCCTTCTCCTCGATCAGAAGAGGATCGCCGGGATCGGGAACATCTACGCCGCGGAGGCGCTCTTCCGCGCCGGGATCGACCCCCGACGGCCGGGGGCAACCCTGACGGACGCCGAGGTCGCGGCGCTCCACTCCGCCGTCACGACGATCCTCCGCGACGCGATCGCCCGCGAGGGAACGACGCTCGGAAAAGGTGTCTCCGACTACCGAACGGAGCGCGGCGGGGAGGGCACCTTCGCCGAGGCGCTCGCCGTCTACGGCCGCGAAGGAGAGCCCTGCCCCCGCTGCGGGACGAGGCTCGAACGAATCAAGCAGGGCGGGAGGTCCACATACCTCTGCCCCGGCTGCCAGCGTTGATCGGACAAGGAAGCAAGGTCAAAAAGGAAGGAGGAAGATCATGAAGCTAGTGGGATCGAAGACCGAGAGGAACCTCCTCGCGGCGTTCGCCGGCGAGTCGCAGGCCCGCAACCGCTACACGTACTTCGCCTCTCAGGCGGTGAAGGACGGGCTCATGCAGATCGCCGCGATCTTCGAGGAGACGGCAAACCAAGAGCGGGAGCACGCCAAGCGCTTCTTCAAGCCCCTGGAAGGAGGCGAGGTGACGATCGAGGCGGCCTTCCCGGCAGGAAGGATCGGGACGACGGCGGAGAACCTCGCCGCGGCAGCGGCCGGCGAGCACCACGAGTGGACGGACCTCTACCCACGCTTCGCGCGGACGGCGCGCGAGGAGGGGTTCGAGGAGGTCGCGAAAGTCTTCGAGGCCGTCTCCGTCGCGGAAAAACAGCACGAGAAACGCTACCTTGGGCTCCTTGAGAACGTGAAGAAAGGGACGGTCTTCAAGAAGACAAAGCCGGTCGCCTGGCGTTGCCGCAACTGCGGGTACCTCCACACGGGACCCTCCGCACCAGAGGTCTGCCCCGCCTGCGCCCATCCGCAGGCGCACTTCGAGCTCCTCGCGGAGAACTGGTAGGAGGATCGTGCTATAGTGGGAAAGAGGAAAATGGATCGACGCAGTCAGGATGTGGAGCGCGTCTTCGCCGTCGCGACCGACCCGGCGGGGCTGAACCACGCTCTCTTCCAGGTCACGCACGGCCTGTACATCCTGACCGCGGCTTCGGGCGGCCGCCTGAACGGGCAGTGTCTGGACGCTCTGATGCAGGTGACGAGCGCGCCGCCGCGGATCGCGATTGGGGTCAACAAGCGCTCCTTGACGCACGAGATGATCGCCGCAAGCGGCCGCTTCGGGGTGAACGTCCTCGACCGCGAGGACCCAGCTTGCGCGGAGAAGATCCGCCACTTCGGCTTCCAGTCCGGCCGCGCGGTCGAGAAGTTCAAAGACATCCCCTACCTCCTGGGAGAGGGCGGGGTCCCCGTCCTCCCCGACGCGGTCGCGTTCTACGAGTGCTCCATCGTCCCCGAGATGACGCTCGACCTTGAGACCCACTCCCTCTTCGTCGCGCTCGTCGAGCGCGGAGGAGCGAAGGAGAGAGGCGAGCCGCTCACCTACAACGAGTACCGGCGGACGATGAGAAAACGAACGGGATCGTGAGACAGAAGAAAAACGAGAAAGGAGGACGCGGTGAAGGCGAGGGAAGTGAGGCCGGGGATCGACTGGCTGGGGGCCGTGCACTGGGACAGGCGCCTCTTCGACGCCCTGATCCCCCTGCCGGACGGAACGAGCTACAACGCCTACCTCGTGCGCGACAAACGAGTCGCCCTGATCGACACCGCGGATCCGACGCAGACCGCCCTCCTTCTCGCGCAGCTTGAGTCCGTGCCGAGGGTCGACTACCTCGTCGTCCAGCACGTCGAACAGGACCACTCGGGCTCCGTGCCCGCGGTCATCGAGCGCTACCCGAAGGTCGAGATCCTGGCCACGCCGAAAGCAAAGGGGATGATCGTCGACCACCTCGCCGTCCCCGAGGAGCGGATCCGGGCCGTGAAGGACGGGGAGACCCTCTCCCTGGGGGAGCGGACGCTCGAGTTCCTCCACGCTCCGTGGGTGCACTGGCCGGAGACGATGTTCACCTACCTCCGCGAGGAGAAGATCCTCTTTAGCTGCGATTTCCTTGGCTCACACCTTGCGACGAGCGACCTCTTCGCGACCGATCGCGAGCGCGTCTACACGGCGGCCAAGCGCTACTACGCCGAGATCATGATGCCCTTCCGGACTGCGATCAAGGGGCATCTCGAGCGGCTCGCGCGCTACGAGATCTCCCTCGTCGCGCCGAGCCATGGGCCGGTCTACGACGAACCAACGTTCATCCTCGACGCCTATCGACACTGGGTCCTCGATCCGCCGAAGAACGCGGTCCTCCTCCCCTACATCTCCATGCACGGGAGCACGGCGCGGATGGTGGAGCACCTCGTCGGTGCCCTCGTCGAGCGCGGAGTGGCGGTCGAGCCGTTCAATCTGGAGACGAGCGACCTGGGGAGGCTCGCGATGGCCCTGGTCGATGCGGCGACGGTCGTCTTCGCCACGCCGACGGTCCTCACGGGGCCTCACCCGCACGTCGTCGCCGCGGCCTACCTCATCGCCGCCCTGCGGCCGAAGCTCCGCTTCGGCGCGGTCGTCGGCTCCTACGGCTGGGGAGGGAAGGCGGTGGAGCACGTGACAAACCTCCTGGGAGGCCTGAAGCTCGAGTGGCTCGACCCGGTCTTCGTGCAGGGGCTCCCCGGCGCGGAGACCTTGGCGGCGCTCGATCGGCTGGCCGATGCAATAAAGAAGAGACACGAGGGGCTGTAGTACCGTGCTCGACTTAAGCGTCATCATCGCCGGATCCGCAGGAGAAGGGGTGCAAACGATCGGGGAGGCCTTCGCCCGGAGCGTCCTTCGGCACGGCTACCCCGTCTTCACGACCCAGGAGTACGAGTCGCGGATCCGAGGGGGACACTCAAGCTACCGCGTGCGGATCACGGAGGCGGTGCAAAACGCCCCCCGCGCCGACGCCGACCTCCTCCTTGCCTTGAACGGCCGGGCGCTTGACCACTACCTCTTGCTCCTCCGCGACGGGGGGACCCTTCTTCGAGAAGAGGGCGACTCCCAAAGCAGCCTTGAGGGAACGGCGCGGGCGGCCGTGATCCCGTTCTCCCGGACGGCGAGCGAGCGGTTCGGGTCGAAGCTCTACGCGAATTCCGTCGCTGCCGGGGCGCTCCTCGCGGCGCTCGGCGCGGAGATCACCCCCCTCGAAGGCGTCCTGCGTGAGACCTTTTCCGCGAAGGGGGACGACGTGGTCCGCGCGAACGTCGAGGCGGCCCGCGCAGGGTACGCCCTGGCGCGCGAAGATGGGAAAGGAGCGCTCCTCGGCGCGCTTCCCAAGCGAGACCGGTCCTACACTCTCATCTCGGGAAACGAGGCGATCCCCCTCGCCGCGGCCTACGCCGGGTGCCGGTTCATCGCCGCCTACCCGATGTCCCCCTCGACCGAGATCATCACCACTTTTGCGCGCGACGAGGGACTCGGGGTCTTCGCTGAACAGGCCGAGGACGAGATCGCGGCGATCAACATGGCGATCGGCGCAAGCTACGCCGGAGCGCGCGCGATGACCGCGACCTCGGGAGGGGGCTTCGCCCTCATGGTGGAAGCGACGAGTCTCGCCGGGATGACGGAGACGCCGCTCGTCATCGTCCTTGGCCAGCGACCGGGCCCCGCGACCGGCCTCCCGACCCGGACGGAACAGGGGGACCTCCTCTTCGCCATCCACGCCGGGCACGGAGAGTTCCCCAAGCTCGTCCTCGCGCCGTCCGACCCACAGGACGCGTTCCAAAAGACTGTGCGCGCCTTCTCCCTCGCCGACCGCTACCAGATCCCGGTCCTCGTCCTGACCGACCAGTTCCTCGCCGACTCGCACTTTTCCTTCGAGGCCTTCCTCCCCGCGAACCGGGAACCCCACTCCTTCCTCGCCGATCCCACCGCGATCGCGCGCTACCGTCGCTACGAGCTCACCCCCGATGGGATCTCCCCTCGCCTCTACCCCGGACAGAGCCGGCATTTGGTCTTGCTCGATAGCGACGAGCACGACGAGGAAGGACACATCACGGAGGACCTCGCCGGGACGAGAAGGGCGATGGTCGAGAAGCGCCTCGAGAAGATGCGCCGACTGAAGGGAGAGGTTCTCTCCCCGGAAGAGGCCTTCCTCGAGGACGCGCGGACTATCCTCGTCGGCTGGGGCTCGACGCGCGGGGCGATCCTCGAGGCCGTCCTGGACCTGCGCGCGGCGGGTGAACCGGTCGGGATGGTCCACTTCACGGAGGTCTGGCCTCTCCCCGCATACGCGTTCCCCCAAGGGAAGACGGCGATCGTCGTCGAGGAAAACGCGACCGGTCAGTTCGCCCGGCTCCTCCGCGCCGAGTACGGCGTCCTGGCCGCTCGGACCGTGAACCGCTACGACGGCCTCCCGATCACGAAAGACGACGTGGAAAGGGGGATCGATGGACCCTAAGGCCTACCGAAGCGATGCCGAAAACCAGTGGTGCCCGGGGTGCACGAACTTTGGGATCCTCGCTGCGATGAAGAAGGCGCTTGGGGCGCTCGATCTCGAGCCGCACGCGGTGTGCCTCGTCTCCGGGATCGGACAGGCCGCCAAGCTCCCGCACTACCTTGCGTGCAACGTCTTCAACGGCCTGCACGGCCGCGCGATCCCAGCGGCCACAGGGATCAAGGTCTCAAATCCCACTCTCACCGTGGTCGTGACGACGGGGGACGGCGACTGCTACGGGGAGGGAGGGAATCACCTCCTGCATGCCCTGCGCCGCAACCCGGACATCACCGTCGTTGTGCACAATAACGCGCTCTACGCCCTGACGAAGGGTCAAGGGTCTCCCACGACCCCCGTGGGAGAGAGGACGCGCCTCCAGTTCGGAGGAGTGGAGATCGAGCCGATCGCGATCCTGGCGACGGCGATCGTCCATGGATGCGGCTTCGTCGCCCGCGGCTACGCCGGTGAGATCGACCACCTGGCCGACCTTCTCGTTCGCGCGATCCGCCACCGCGGACTCTCCCTCGTCGACGTCGTCCAACCGTGCACCACCTGGGGAAGGAGGCCGGCCGCCTGGTACCAAGAACGGATCGAGAAACTCCCGGCTGACCACGACCCTCGCGATCGTGGGGCGGCACTCGACCTAGCCGCGTTGGGCGAAGGGTCCATCCCGATCGGAGTCCTCTACGAGGAGCCGCCGCGACGGGTCTTCGCCGAGCGCTATCACGCGCGGGTCGGCGGCCGACCGCTCGCCTCGCTTGCGCCACTTGAAGAAGAAGAGATCGCGAAGCGGCTCGCGAGGTTCGCCGGATAATGAACGTTGGGACGTTGCGAAAGGAACGAGAGCAAGGAGGAAAGGATGAGCATCATCGCGGTCGGAGAACGAGCGGCTCCCTTCACGCTCAAGGACCAGCACGGGGAGCCGGTGACCCCAAGCGCCGAGGAGAAAAAGAGGATCGTCCTCTCCTTCCATCCGCTCGCCTGGACTGCGCTCTGCGCCGAGCAGATGAAGGCGCTCGAGAAGAACCGGGGCGCATTCCACAAGGAGAGGGCTGTTGCCTTCGGCGTGAGCGTCGATCCCTCCCCGAGCAAGCTCGCGTGGGCAAAGTCGCTCCGCATCAAGGAGACACGGCTGCTTTCGGACTTCTGGCCGCATGGGGGCGTGGCCAAGCAGTTTGGCATCTTCCGAGAGGAGGATGGGTTTTCGGAGCGCGCGGTGATCATTCTGGACGAGAAAAGAGAGGTCCGATTCGCCAAGGTCTACCCTTTGAGCGAGCTCCCCGACCTGGGCGAGATCGTTGACGCTCTCAAGGCAATCGGAGGTTAGCATGCGCAGGATGACGAAACAGAACCTGGAGACGGCCTTCGCCGGAGAGAGCATGGCGCACATGCGCTACCTCATCTTCTCCGAGAAGGCCAAGCGGGACGGCCTTGCGAACCTCTCGCGGCTCTTCCGCGCGATCGCCTTCGCGGAGGAGGTGCACGCCACGAACCACTACCGCGAACTGGGGATGATCCGGGGCGCGCCGGAGAACCTCGAGGAGTGCATCCAAGGCGAGACCTACGAGGTCGAGGAGATGTACCCCTCCTACAAGCTGGTCGCCGAGTCCCAAGGAGAAAAAGGAGCGGCCCGCTCCACCCACTACGCCCTCGAGGCGGAGAAGATCCACGCGACCATGTACAAAGGAGCGAAGAAGGCACAAGAAACGGGGAAGGACATCGCGATCGGGGCGGTCCTCATCTGCCCGGTCTGCGGGTATACGGTAGAAGGGAAGGCCCCGGCGCGCTGCCCAGTGTGCGGGGCGGCCCGGGAGACCTTCCAGGGCTTCTGAAGAGAAAAGGTTATGGAACCGATGAAAAAAAGGAGGTCGCCATGCGCATCGGAAACCTGATCAAGACGTCCGCCCAGGAGGGGAAGGAGAAGCACATCCCGACGATCGAGCTCGTCGACTGCAAGGAGTGCGCTGGAAAGGTCGTGCGCGTCGTGGTGGGAAAGGAAGTTCCCCATCCGAACACGATCGAGCACCACATCAAGTGGATCGCCCTGTTCGGCGTGAAGGGGGGTCTCGCCGTGCACCTTGCGACGTTCGACCTTGGCCCGACGTACGCGGCGCCGGAGGTGGTGGCCCACGCGAACCTTGCGGGGTTGAGCGAACTCATTGCGGTTGAGTACTGCAACATCCACGGCCTGTGGGAGAACTCATTCACCCTCTAGGAGAACGCCATGGCACAGCAGAACAAGACCTACGTGTGCAGTATCTGCAAACAGGAAGTGAAGGTCACCAAGGCGGGGGCCGGAACGCTCGTCTGCTGCGGCCAGCCGATGCGCCTCGCGTGACCATTCGCCGCCCCGGGGCAGGCGCCGGTTCGATCCGGAGGGCCGGCGTCTCCCTGTCGATCGGAGGTGTTTCGCGATGACTCTGCTTTCTGCGATCGAGTCAAGGCGCGCCCGCCGCGCGCTCTCT
>CAYHEK010000001.1:7477-67276 GCA_964355545.1 uncultured Thermotogae bacterium
CGCGATGACTCTGCTTTCTGCGATCGAGTCAAGGCGCGCCCGCCGCGCGCTCTCTCGGACAAGCACCGAGAGATCGAGCTGAGCCCGAGGGAGCGCAAGCCTCTTAAAAGCGTCGTCTCGTGGAACCGCTACGCGCTGCCCGCAGAGGGAGCGCCGGACGAGTAGCCTCCTCCCCGTCTTTCGTCCTGGCCTTGACTCCCCGGTCCCTCCCCCCTATCCTCGATCGCGGCCTTTCTTTAAAGAGAATCGCGACAGGAGGTGGCTTCATGAATCGTCGATCGGTGCAATGGGTCCTTCTCTTCGGGCTCTTCTTCGTCCTTGCCTCGACCACTGCCTGGCCGCAGGCAAGGGTCGTCCTTTTGTTCAGCGGGATGGAACCCTACCTCGGGGAGTGGTTCGAAGCACGGGTCGTCGCCTCCAAGACCGGGGCGGAGGTGACCCGTCTCTCCGTGCCCGAGATCCCCGCAGGCGAATTCGAACTCGCGTTCGATCTCCTCGAGATCGGAAAGGGCTACCGCGTCGATTTCTACGTCGATCAAAACGGAAACCACCGCTACGATTCCCCGCCGATCGATCACGCGTGGCGGCTCGTCCTTGCCCCAATCGTGCAGGACACGACCATTCCGGTGCCTCCAAGCGAGGAGTTTCGAGAGATCGACTGGCCGCCCTTGATCGACGGAGCGATCGGCGCGGGCGACTACCGTCACACCCTGACCGACCCGACGACCGGAATCGAGGTCGTCTGGCAGAACGACCCAACCTACCTTTACGTGGGTCTAGTCAGTCCGGGAACGGGGTGGGTCGCGATCGGGTTTGTCCCGGAAGGGAAGATGAAGGGGTCAAACATCGTCATCGCCGCGGTCACCGCGGGTCGGCTCACGATCCAGGATCACTTCGGCATCGCCCCCACGGCCCACCGCCAGGACACAAAGAGCGGGATCATCCAGGCCGCGGGGAGCGAAGGGGACGGGAGAACGGTGATCGAGTTCGTGATCCCCCTTGAGAGCGACGACCCGGAGGACAAGTCGCTCGAGCCCGGGCGGCCCGTTCAGATCATCCTCGCCTACCACGCCCTTTCCGACGCCTTCACCGCCCACCACACCGCGCGGACGACGACCACGATCCCCCTCGACTAGCCGCGATGCACACCCTCCAGCAAATTGCGTACACCGTCCTCTTCGGGCGGCCGCTCGTCTTTTACCTGGGGATCCTGACCTACACCCTGGTGCTCGCGACGGCTCTCGTCGCTTTCCTGCGGACGCGGGTCAAGCGGATGCGAAAGATGCCCGTCGCTCTCCACCGCTCACTCGGGTCCGCGGCCCTGGTCCTCGGCACCCTTCACGGCCTCTTCTCCCTCTCCGCCTACCTCTAGAGGAAGGGGCTAGTAGTCCGGCCGGGGGCCGAACTCCGCCGACTCGACCCACTCCGCCGGCCGGTCGAAGTACCGAAGAAGGGAACTCGCGAAAAGGTAGTGTCCTTCTTCCTGGGCAGCGAGGTCCAAAAAGAGCTCTACAAGCTTTTGGTCTTCCAAGCCACGGCCGCGCTCTTTATAGAAGCGCTCCGTCGCCCGTTCCATCTCCATGGCTTGTCGTAGGACGTCGCGCAGCGACGCGTCGGCCGAGAGGGTCGACCGGCCATCGCGGAGGGCTCCCTCGACCAGTCCGCGGGCCTCGCCGAGGGAGAAGGCGGCGAGGCCTTCGTAGAGGCCTCTCTTCATCGCACGAAGGGCAGCGGCGTGCTTTGTCTCCTCGCCTGAAAGGAACTCGAGGATCCCCTTCGCGCTCGGATCGCCGAGCCGCGCCGCCGCGTCGCGGTACTGAATCTGGGCCCGCTCTTCGAGAATAATCGCATCGTCGAGAACCGACATGGCGTCCTCCTTTACCTGCACGTGTAGTCTTTTGGGGCGGCGTTTACCTAGCGCGTCGCGAGGTGAACGCAGTCTCCGCAAACAATGGCCTCAAGGGTCGCTCCCTCCCTCACGAGGAGCCGGCCGACGGGGTCGACCCCCTCCGCCCTCCCCGTCACGATCCTCCCTTGGGCCCCAGTCCCCACCTCCACACGGACGATCCGCCCGATCGTGGCGGAGAGCGCCCGGTAGCGCGATAGGATCCGACGAGGAGAATCCCACGAGAATCCTTCCAGGATCTTCCCGAGGAGATCATCCCGGTTGCAAGGGAGGGAGGCCTCCTCGGCGAGCGAGGTTGCCCCCGCCACGGAGACGGGAGCCCGGTTCACGCCGATCCCCACGATCGCTCGGTCACCCACGGTCTCGATCAGGATCCCCGCGATCTTCCTCTCCCCGACGAGGACGTCGTTCGGCCACTTGAGGCGCGCCTCGATCCCGAAGGCCTCCAGGGCCGTGGCGACCGCGATCCCCGCGCGGAGAGAGAGGAGCGGGTCTGAAGGAACGAGGAGGGAAGCGTACAGACCGCCCGGAGAGGAGACCCACGTCCTGCCGCGCCTTCCACGACCCTCGTCCTGCTCGTCGGCGACCACCACCGCCCCCGTCTCCGCGCCCTGTGCGAGGAGCTCCCGAACGAGCGTCTGCGTCGAGGAGACGCGGCTGTAGTGAAGGATCCTAAAGCGCGGAGCTGACCCGATCTGGGACTCCCTCCTCCACGAGGGGGAACGTGTCGCCGCCGTGGGGCATCACGAGGGCGCGAAAATCTTTCCCAAAGCGCTGGGACGCGATTGAGACGATCTCGTTTGGGTCGCCGACCGGATGAAGGAAGAACCGGCGGACGAGGTCCTTCTCCATGTCGGAGAAGAGGTGGATCTCCGTGCGTCTCAAGTCCTTCGCCAGGTAGACCGCCTTGTGCCCTCCCAGGCGAAACCCCTCTTGGCGCAGGACCTCGAACACATCCTCAGGCTCCCGCGAGCGCATGACCCAGTCGGTGAAGACCTTGTTCCCCGCCCCCTCCGGGCAGGCCGCGATGAGAAGGATCAAGCCGCCGTCCTTCACCGCTTTCGCCGCGTTGTAGAGGGCCTTGTAGGCCTGATAGAGGTCGATGTCCTTGGGGTGACCGCCGACGGAGACGACTACGAGGTCCGGCCGCTCGGGGACCCTCACCTGGAAGAGGGAGTCCCAGAAGGCCCGGCCCGCGGCGTGCGCCTCCTCAAGGTCTCCGACCACGACCTTCGCCACACGCCCGTTGGAATCAAAGACAACGTCGACAATGTAAGCCACTCCCACGAGGCGTGCTGCCTCGACCATCTCGTCGCTGATCGGATTCTTCTCGTGAATGCATCCCTCACAATGGGGATCGGTGAGCTTGGCGTGATTCTTCTCGATCGTCCCCCTCGCGGAAACCCCAGGGAGGATGTTCTTTCGGCCGCCGGAGTAGCCGGCGTAGTAGTGCATGGCGATGTGCCCGATTGTCACCACCCGATCCGCACAAGCGACGGTGCGATTCACACGGATCGGGGTCCCGTAGGAACTCTTCCCCACCTCAACCACGTCACTGTCGCAGTCGTGGATGACGACTCGAAACTGGCGGCGGAGGTCTCCCAGCATTCCCTCAAGCTCCTCCTCGGTGGGAGAGCGATGCGTCCCGGTCGCGACGACCACGGTGACGTCCTCCGCGTTGACGCGGCCGCGGATCCGCTCCCAGAGAAGGGGAAGGAGCCGGCGGGTGGGGGTCGACCGGGTGTGGTCAGTCACCACGAACGCGACCTTCTCCCCCGGCCGGATGATCTCGCCAGGGTCACCGATCCCGATCGGGTTCTTCCAGGCACGGTTAAACGCGTCCTCTAGACTGACAAGAGGCGCACTCGCCCCTTCGAGCGAGCCGATCAGGTTTTGGTCCGGAATGTCGACCTGGACCGTCTCCTTCCCATAGGAAAGCTCCATGCGCGCCATTCCTCACCTCCGGTGAGAATTCTAGCGGGCAAAGAGGACCCCCACAAACGTTGCGCCGCTTGCCCCATCGGGCTAGGATCTCCTCATCCGCAAAGGAGAACCATGCGTAGGGCTTTTCTTACCTCCGAATCGGTCACCGAAGGGCATCCGGACAAGGTCGCCGATCGAATCTCCGACGCCGTCTTGGACTCCATCCTCACCGACGACCGCCAGGCGCGCGTCGCCTGCGAGACCTTCCTCACGAGCGGCCTCGTCCTCGTGGGAGGGGAGATCTCAACGAAGGTCTACGTCGATATCGACCGGGTCGCGCGCCGCGTCATCCGGGACGTAGGCTACGACCGGCCGGAGTACGGGTTCCACTACGCGGATTGCGCAGTACTGAACTCCATCAAGGAGCAGTCCGCGGAGATCGCGACCGCCGTGAGGGAGCCAAGAAACGGCGCGGAAAAGGAACCCTACAACCAGATCGGCGCCGGGGATCAAGGAATCATGTACGGGTACGCCTGCGCGGAGACGGATGAACGGATGCCCCTTCCGATCGTCCTCGCCCACGGGCTCGTCCGACGCCTCGCCGCGGCGCGCAAGGAGGGGACCCTCCCCTACCTGCGGCCGGACGGAAAGTCCCAGGTGACTGTGGAGTACGCGGACTCCCGTCCACGACGCGTCTCGGTCGCCGTCCTCGCCGCTCAGCACAACCCAGATGCCACGCAGGAGAGACTAAAAGAGGACCTCACTGAAGGAGTGATCCGGCCGGTTCTCGGCTCGTGGATGGATGAGGAGACGGTCATCCTCGTCAACTCCTCGGGGAGCTTCGTGGTCGGCGGACCGGCCTCGGACACGGGGGTGACGGGGCGAAAGATCATCGTCGATACCTACGGCGGCTACGGCTCTCACGGCGGAGGGGCCTTCTCCGGGAAGGACCCGACGAAGGTCGACCGCTCCGGCTCGTACATGGCCCGCTACGTGGCAAAGAATGTCGTCGCCGCGGGGCTCGCCCGCGAAGTGGAGGTCCAGATCGCCTACACGATCGGCCGCGCGCGGCCACTCTCCGTCTCCATCGACACAAACGGGACGGGAACTGTCCCTGACGAGCGGCTCCTCCGCGCGGTCCTCGCTGTCTTCGACTTCCGGCCGGGGGCGATCATCGAGGCGTTCGACCTCCTTCGACCGATCTACGAGCGCTTCTCCGCGTACGGGCACTTCGGGCGGAGCGAGCCGGAGGCGACGTGGGAGAGGACCGATCGGGTCGAGGACCTGCGCCGCGCCCTCCCTCGGGGCGGTAAGGTCGCCTGAGGCTCCGCCGTGGTCGATCTACAACTCGAGCCGCATTCCCTCGACTCCTGCTAGGGCGGCGAGGTCGGCGGCGAAGGTCTCGATCTCAATCTTCCCGCGGTGGCGGACACGGAAGCGCATCGTCACGTGGCCCGTCTCGTTGCGCGACTCCCATGAGAGGAGCTGCGCGCGGATCTCGTTCGCCCTGCACCGCTCCTGGAAGGCCTCGCGGACTTCTTCCCTCTTTTTGGGAAGGACCTCCAGGGTGAGCACGTGATAGACGGTGCTTGGGATCCGGTGCTCAAGAGGGCTGACGAGCGTCAGGACGACGAGACCGATGGCGGTCGCTCCGACGGCGAGCACGACCAGTCCTTCGCCGGCGACGATCCCCAGGGCGGCCACGAACCAGATCGAGGCCGCCGTGGTCAGGCCGCGCACCCAATCCCCGACGCGGAAGATCGTCCCTGCTCCCAGGAACCCAATCCCCGTGATGATCCCTGCCGCGAGGCGGCCCGGGTCGATCTGCGCTCCCTCGGCGAAGGCGCCGTTCGAGGCAACGAGGATCCTCACCCCTTCGAAGGTCACCATCACGAGGGCCGAGCCAATCCCCACGAGGAGGTGCGTGCGCAGGCCGGCAGGCCGGCCGTGAAACTCCCGCTCCAGCCCGACCGCGCCGCTCAGCCCGGCTGCGAGGAGGACCCGCAAAAGTAGCATCAGTTCTTCCATCCGTCCACCTCCCTTCCGTCTTCGAGAAAGACGGGCTCACAAAAGGGCCCTCTCCTTCACCTTCCTTGCGATGAGATCGATCACCTCGGCGAGGGGGCGCCCCCCGAGATCCTCTCCAGTCCGCAGGCGGACCGCGGCCGTCCCTGCCTCCTTCTCCCTCTCCCCGACGACGAGCATGTAGGGGACCTTCTCGAGCTGCGCCTGGCGAATCTTCGCGTTCATCCGCTCGGAGCTCTTGTCGACCTCGACGCGGAGGCCGGCCGCCTTCAACCCTTGAGCTACTTCATCGGCGTAGTCGTTGTGCCGATCCGAGACCGGAATCACGACCGCTTGGACGGGCGCGAGCCAGACCGGGAAGGCGCCGCCGTAGTGCTCGATCAGGACGCCAAAGAAGCGCTCCAGGCTCCCCAGGAGTGCCCGGTGCACCATGTACGGCCGCAAGGCCCGACCGTCCTCGGCGATGTAGGTCATGTCGAAGCGCTCGGGTAGGTTGAAGTCAAACTGGATCGTCGTGCACTGCCAGGATCGGTGGAGCGCGTCTTTCACCTTGACGTCGATCTTCGGCCCGTAGAACGCGCCTCCCCCCTCGTCCACCTTGTACTCATGCCCCCGCGCGTCGAGCGCCCGGCGGAGCGCCTCCGTCGCCTGATCCCAGCGCGCAGGTTCCCCCACCGCCTTCCCCTCCTTGGGCCGGGTGGCGAGGTAGATCTCAAAGTCGCGGAAACCGAACGCGCCAAGGAGGTTGAGGCTGAAGTCGTAGACCCCGCGGATCTCCTCCTCCACCTGGTCGGGTCGGCAGATGATGTGCGCGTCGTCGATCGTGAAGCCGCGCACGCGCAGAAGGCCATGCAGGACGCCCGAGCGCTCGTAGCGGTAGACGGTCCCCAGCTCCGCCCAGCGCAGGGGAAGTTCACGGTAGGAGCGAACGCGGGTCTTGTAGATCAGGATCTGGTAGGGGCAGTTCATTGGCTTGATGTAGTAGTCGACCCCGTCGATGTCCATCGGCGAGTACATGTTCTCGCGGTAGAAGTCGAGGTGTCCGCTCGTGCCCCACAGCTCGCCTTTCCCGATGTGGGGCGTGTACACAATCTCGTAGCCTCCCCGCTCGTGCTCCTCGTACCAGAGCTCCTCGATCGCACGCCGGATCCGGCCGCCCTTGGGGTGCCAAGAGATGAGCCCCGCCCCTCCTATTTCCTGAACGCTGAAGAGGTCGAGGTCCTTTCCAAGCTTGCGGTGGTCCCTCCTCGCCGCCTCGTCGAGACGCCACAGGTACTGATCGAGGTCGTCCTTCCTCTCCCAGGCCGTCCCGTAGATCCTCTGGAGCATCGGCGCCCGCTCGTCCCCGCGCCAGTACGCCCCGGCGACGGAGAGGAGCCGAAAGGCATCTTTGTTGATCCGGCCGGCGCTTTGAAGGTGCGGCCCGCGGCACAGGTCGGCGAACTCGCCCTGCCGGTAGAGGGTCACGGTCGCGCCCTCGATCTCGTCGAGAAGCTCACGCTTCAGGGGCTCGTCGGCCCGCGCGAGAATCTTGTGCGCCTCGTCCTTCGTCGCTTCCAGGCGCTCGATCGGGAGGTCCTCGGCGATGATCTTCCGCATCTCGCCTTCGATCCGTTCGAGGTCCTCCGCCGTGAAGGCTGAGGCGACGGAAAAGTCGTAGTAGAAGCCGTCCTCGATCGCCGGCCCGATCCCGAGCTTCGCCTGAGGAAAGAGTCTCTTCACCGCCTGGGCCATGACGTGCGTCGTCGTGTGGCGGAGCACCTCGAGGCCTTGCTCGGAGCGCTGGGTGAGGAGCGTCAAGGTACAGTCCTCGGTCAGCCGCTCGCGCAGGTCGCGCAGCTCGCCGTTGACCAGGGCCGCGACCGCGTCCTGAGCGAGGCGTGGCCCGATCGTCCGCGCGACCTCGAGGATCGAGGCGCCACCGGCGACCTTCACCATGGACCCATCCGGCAAAGAGACGTCGATCATGACCCTCCCTCCTTGTGAATACGCCATCTTACCGAGGAGGCTGCGCTCTAGCAACGGCACTCAAAACTACAGGATGTAACGAGAGAGGTCGGGGTCTTCGACGATCCCGACGAGTCGGCAGGCGACGTAGTCTCGGTCGATGTGGACGGTCTCCCCGCGGTGAGAATCGGCCTCAAAGGAGATCTCCTCCATCACCTTCTCCATGACCGTGGCGAGCCGTCTCGCCCCGATGTTTTCGGTCGTCTGGTTGAGCTCGTAGGCGATCTTGGCGACCTCCTCGATCGCTCCCTCGTCAAAGTTGAGCTCGATCCCCTCCACCGCAAGGAGGGTCTGGTACTGCTTGACGAGCGCGTCCCTCGGCTCGCACAGGATCCGTTCGAAGTCCGCCGCGGTCAGGCTCTCGAGCTCCACACGGATGGGGAGGCGCCCCTGGAGTTCGGGGATGAGGTCAGAGGGCTTGGACATGTTGAAGGCCCCCGCCGCGATGAACAGGATATTCTCCGTGCTGAAGGGGCCGTAGCGGGTCCGCACGACCGTTCCCTCAAGAAGGGGTAACAGGTCGCGCTGCACTCCCTGGCGGGAGACCCCCGGCCCTCCCAGTTCCTCCCTCCCGCCGGCGGCGATCTTATCGATCTCGTCGAGGAAGATGATCCCCGTCTCCTCGGCGAGTTCGAGCCCGCGCTGCCTCGCCTCCTCCATGTTTATCAGGCGGTCGGCCGCCTTTTCGAACAGGACGGGCCGCGCGTCGCGGATCCGCAGCCGCCTCTTCTTTCGAGACGGCGGGAGGAGCCCGGCGAGCATGTCTCCCATGTCGATCCCCACCTGGTCCATCCCGTCCTGGGTGAAGATCTCGACCTGCGGGATTGCGGGTTCCTCGACCGTGATCTCGATGTAGCGCTCTTCAAGGTCGCCCGCGAGGAGCTTCGTCCGGAGCTTCTCTCGCGTCTTCTTTACTCTCTCCTCGTGCTCCGCGTCCCCCTCCGCGATCGGGAGGAGGGCGTCGAGGATCTCTTCGGTGACCATCTCCTCGGCCTCCCCTTCTACGCGAAGGATCTCGTCCTCGCGGACCATGTCAATTGCGACATCCACGAGGTCGCGCGCCATCGCCTCCACGTCCCGGCCGACGTAGCCGACCTCGGTGAACTTCGTCGCCTCCACCTTCATAAACGGGCACGTGGTGAGGCGCGCGAGACGCCGGGAGATCTCCGTCTTCCCCACGCCGGTCGGTCCGATCATGAGAATGTTCTTTGGCTTGATCTCGTCGCGAATCTCTCCCTCGACGAGTTGGCGGCGCATCCGGTTGCGGAGCGCGATCGCAACCGAGCGCTTCGCCTCATTCTGCCCGACGATGTACTTGTCAAGCTCGGCGACGATCTCACGCGGGGTCAGGCCGATCTCGTCACCTTTCGAAACCAAAGCGCCCTCAGCCACCCTTCCCCCTCACCAGGAGACCTCCTCAAGAGAGATATCCTGATTCGTGTAGATGTCGATCGCCCCTGCGATCTCAAGCGAGCGGCGCGCAATCTCCACGATCGATACGTTCCCGACGCTCTGGAAGGCACGCGCTGCGGCCAGGGCGTACGGCCCGCCGGTCCCGATCCCGACCACCCCTTCGTCCGGCTCGAGGACATCCCCGGAGCCAGAGATCATCAGGATCCCCTCCTCGCTCACGGTCACGAGCACCGCCTCAAGGTCGCGCAGGATCTGGTCCGTGCGCCATTCCTTGGTCAGCTCCACCGCGGAACGGCGCAGCCGTCCGTCGTACTTCTTCAGCTTCCCCTCAAACTTGTCGAGGAGGGCGAGGCAGTCGGCGGTCGCTCCGGCGAAACCGGCAAGGACACGCCCTTCGTACAGGCGGTAGACCTTCTTCGTGTTGCTCTTGATGACCGTTGTGTCCAGGGTCGCCTGGCCGTCACTCGCGATGACTCCTCGACGCTCGGCATCCGATCGAATGGCGAGGATCGTCGTGCTTCTCAAGTTCAGCATGTGATGAGGATAGTCTAGTCGACTCCCTGCGTGCGAGCAATCCCACCCAGGCGACAGCACGGGCAGACTTCTTCAACGCCGGTGAACGCCGCCCCGCAGGCGGGGCAGCGTTTCCCCCCACAGGAGAGGAGGGACTTCTCCCGAGCAAGGGTCGTCAAGTACAGCCGTTCGAAGGAACGGCGGAGCCGTTCCTCTTTGATCTCGCGGAAGAGGCTCTTTGCCCGTTCTCTATCTTCGGCCGAGAGGTCGATCTCTTTTCTTGTCGGTTCAGGCGAGAAGTAACCTGGGACGAAACGGATTGCACGCACGACGTTTTCTCCGAGGAGTTCATTGATTCGGCGAGTGTACTCGACCTCCAGGAAAGAAAGTTCGTGCGCGACCGATGGCGAACTCGTTTCGACCCACAAGGTGTCTTCAAAGAGGCGCAGCGCTCGACTGAGACGGGCGATTCGTTCTCCCGCGATCGCGGGCCACTCAGCGAGGACGCGCTGTACCGCGTAGGTCTCCTCGAGTCTATACTTCCGCAAGACTTCTTCTACCCAGTTCATTGGTTAATGTGGGTTGAGGTAGTAGGCCCCGAGCTCCCTTGTGGAAAACTTAACTTTGCGCGAACGGGTCTTTCCTTTCCCCTGTGAATAACCCTGGGGAAAAAATGGGAGGAGAACGAGACAGCGGTGGAAAGCGGCTGGGGAGAGGGGGGAGTCCCCGAACGCACAGGACTTTTCCACAAGAAAGGGCTCTTTTTCACCCTATTTCAGCCCCTTTTCCACAAGGTTTTCCACAGGATCGCGACGTCGCCCTCCTCTCGGGAAGGCTCTTTTAAAGGACGTTTCCTCGTTCAAGGAGCCGAGAATCGAGCGCTCAGGCTCTCCTCAATCTCCTTGATCTCCGCGTGGAAGAGCGGGGTCTCCTCAATGAGTTCCTTAATCTTCGTGTAGGAGTGCATGATCGTCGTGTGGTCGCGGTTCCCGAACTGCTTAGCTATGGCGGGGAAGGAGGAGTTCGTCATCTCGCGCGCAACGTAGATCGCGATGTGCCGCGCCTGTGAGACCTCCTTTTTTCGAGTGGAGCCTTCTAGGTCGTGCCGTTTCAGGTGATAGCGTAAGGCAACTTCCTCTTTGATGTGGGCGATGGTCAAGCGCTCTCGCTTCCCCTCCTCGGGGAGCATCGCCTCCACGCTCCGCGGGGTGAGCTCTTCGCCCGCAAGCTCGGCGTAGGCAATCGCCTTCACGAGCGCCCCTTCTAGGGCGCGGATGTTTGAGGAGATACGGCTTGCGATCAGCTCGAGGATTGCGTCCTCAACCTGCAGGCCGCGATTTGACGCCTTCTCGCGCAGGATCGCGATGCGTGTCTCAAGGTCGGGCGCCTGGATGTCGGCGACTAGTCCCCAGCGGAAGCGAGAGACCAGGCGCTCCTGGAGGCCGGAGAGTTTCTCTGGTGAGCGGTCGCTCGACAGGACGATCTGTTTCTCGCTTCCGTAGAGCTCGTTGAACGTGTGGAACAGCTCCTCTTGGGTCGCCTCCTTCCCTTCGAGGAAGTGGACGTCGTCGATCAAGAGGAGGTCGATCCGGCGGTACTTCTCTCGGAAGGAGCCCGTGGTGTTGTTGCGGATCGAGTTGATTAGTTCGATGGCGAAGCGCTCCGAGGTGGTGTAGACGACGGTCCGGCGCAGGCCGGAGGCGACGACGTGGTTCCCGATCGCCTGGAGGAGGTGAGTCTTCCCGAGGCCCACGTTTCCGTAGATAAATAGGGGGTTGTACGCCTTTCCAGGCGCCTCGGCGACGGCTATCGACGCGGCGTAGGCGAGGTGGTTGCTCTTGCCGCGCACGAAGCGCGCGAAGGTGTAATCCGGGTTCAGGGGGAGCGTCTCCCGGAGCCGGCCGTGCGTCGCCTCCTCAGGACTGAGCTGCGGGGAATGTAGGACCTCCGCACCGGTGGAGTTGACCTCGATCTCGACGTGGATCTCCCGGCCGCAGGCGGCGGAGGTGAGCTTCTCGAGCAGCGTGCGGTAGCGGCGTTCGATCCCGCCTTTGGTGAACGCATCCGGGGTCGCGATCAGAAGTGAGGTCTCGGTCAGTCGCAGGGGTCGGACCTTGGAGAACCAGGTCTCGAAGCTGGTGCGCGAGATCTCCTTCTCGAGGTTAGACTGGACCGTCTTCCAGGTGGTAACGGCGAGGTCGTCGCTCATCGGTTTCCCCTCATCTTAAGGCTCAGGATAGCGGGTCGAGAGTCAAGGCGTCAAGGAAAGGGCTGGTGCCGAGGCCCAGAGTCGAACTGGGGACACCGGTCTTTTCAGGGCCGTGCTCTACCAGCTGAGCTACCTCGGCGCAAGAGCTGCGGGGACGACGGGATTTGAACCCGCGATCTCTGGAGTGACAATCCAGTGTCTTAGACCAGACTAGACCACGTCCCCGAGACCATGGGCTCCACTTGGGCGAGACAGGACTCGAACCTGCGACCTTCCGGATGTAAGCCGGATGCTCTCCCAGCTGAGCTACTCGCCCATTATAGTTGTCCCTTGGGCCCTGCGCAACGCTTCCGTCCCCAAGGGGATTTGAACCCCTGTCGCCGGGATGAAAGCCCGGTATCCTGGGCCACTAGATGATGGGGACAAACTGCGATCGGATTATAGGAACCTAGACTTGTGATTTCAATTGCGATGGGTCGTGCTGGATTCGAACCAGCGGCCCCCTGATTAAAAGTCAGGTGCTCTTCCTCTGAGCTAACGACCCAGATATGTCCACAAACAGTGGGTCGTGCAGGACTCGAACCTGCAGCCGACGGATTAAGAGTCCGTTGCTCTGCCAAATTGAGCTAACGACCCGCGGTTTGCCTCATCTTACGGAATGCTTCTTTTTTCGTCAAGGGTTGTTGAGAACGCGCACAATCCGCTACGATGGAGGTATGGACCCTCTTCGGTTCGGGGAAGGGCGCGAGGCGCCTCTCGCGGAGAGGATGAGGCCGACCGACCTTGACGAGATCGCTGGCCAGGAAGAGATCCTCGGGAAGGGACGGCCGTTGCGGACCCTGATCGAGCGGGGAGACTACCGGTCGTTCCTCTTCTGGGGACCTCCCGGGACCGGGAAGACGACGGTCGGGCGAATCCTCGCTCGGCGCGCGCACGCCCGCTTCGTGCACCTCTCCGCGGCCCTGACTGGGGTAAAGGAGGTCCGCGCGACGCTCGAACGCTCGCGCGAGTGCCACCTCTCGGAGGGACGGCGCGACATCCTCTTCCTCGACGAGGTCCACCGCTTCACCCGCGCCCAGCAGGATGTCCTCCTCCCGTACCTTGAAGAAGGGAGCGTCATCTTCATTGGAGCGACCACGGAGAACCCCTCCTTCGCCCTCTCCGCGGCGCTCCTGTCGCGCTGCCAGCTCTTCTGTTTTTCTCCTCTCTTAGAGGAGGAGATGTGCGCGGTCCTGCGTCGAGCCGTGGAGGACCCCCGGGGTCTCGGCGGCCGCTACGAGTTGACGGACAAAGCGGAGGAGGTGCTCGTCCATCTCTCGGACGGGGACGCCCGGCGCGCCCTCACAACCCTCGAGCTTGCAAGTTCCATCGCTTCAGGGAAGAGGATCGATGCCGAGCTTGTCGAGCAGGCCTTGCAGCGCAAGGGCCTGCGCTACGATCGCGCAGGCGAGGAGCACTACAACCTCATCTCAGCCCTACACAAATCCGTTCGCAATTCGGACCCCGATGCGGCCCTGTACTGGCTCGTGCGGATGATCGAGGCGGGAGAGGACCCGCGCTACTTGGCGCGGAGGCTCGTCCGGATGGCCTGCGAGGACATCGGCCTCGCGGATCCCCAGGGGCTCTACGTGGCCCTCGCCGCGCGGGAGGCGGTGGAGGCGGTCGGCCTCCCTGAGTGCGACCTCGCTCTCGCTCAGGCCGCGGTCTATCTTGCCTGCGCGCCCAAGAGCAACGCCCTCTACGTCGGCGTGGGGGAGGCGAGGAAGGATGTCTTGGAGAGACCGGACGAACCGGTCCCTCTGCACCTGCGGAATGCCCCCACGGCCTTGATGAAGGGGCTCGGGTACGGAAGGGGCTACCAGTACGCCCACGACCTCGAGGAAGGAGTAGCGCACATGGACTGCCTTCCCCCTTCCTTAGAGGAGAGGCGGTACTACCGACCGAAAGGGCTTGGGCTGGAGAAAACCCTCGCCGAGCGGCTGGAGCGGATCCGAAAAGCAAGAGAAGACGAGGGCACGACGGCCTAGGAATGATCGCCGCCTAGACCTGACCAGAAGAGGCGGTCTCCTTCGTGGGCGCCCGTGGCCCTACTTCTTCTCTTCCTTCTTCTTCTCCTCGCGATCGAGGAACTGCAAGATGGCTTCTACGACGAGGTAGTTGATCGACCGTTCCTTGGTCTCGGAGAGCTTGGAGAGACGCTCCACCGGGCGCTTGGTCATCTTGCTCTTGGGAACGTAGATCGATAAGGTATTCACCCTGTTGACCATAGTCTGCACCCCCTTTCACGTGTATCAACCATACTACAACAGACACCCCATGACAAGGGGGGCCTTCCCGGAGGCAGCCGTCTCGATAGAATGAACAGGATGGAACGGCGAGTGCATGTGGCCGTGTCGGGGCGAGTTCAGGGAGTCTACTTCCGCGCGAACACGCGGGAGCGCGCCCAGGCACTCGGGCTCTCCGGTTGGGTGCGCAACCTCCCCGATGGTCGGGTCGAGATCGTCGCTCGGGGAGAAGAAGAGAGGCTCTCCCAGTTCCTTTCCTGGGTGCGGGTCGGCCCGCCGGCCGCCCGGGTGGAGCAGGTGGAGGTGGAATGGTCAGAGCCGCGCGGGGAGAGGGACTTCGCCGTCCGGCGGGACGAGGGAGACCTCACCCTTTCTTCTGATAGACGTAGCGCTTGATGTCGAGCTTCACGCTCTTCTCGAACGGCTGCTCGACCAAGGAGACGCAGTCTTTGTTCTTGATTCGCTTGAACAGGGCAAGGTTCTCGCTCCGCTCCTTGATCTCCTCCCAGAGGGCGTCGAGAGCCCTCTCGAGATCAGAGATGCCGCGCTTCTTGAGGACTGTCCAGTTTGGGTAAATCATGGCGCACACGGCTGGGGCCCCCTGGCGCTCTCCTTCGTAGACCATGATCTCCTCGATCGCGGGGATGTTCAGAAGCTCCCATTCGATCTCCTCCGGATAGACGTTCTTTCCCGTGTCGAGGACGATCACGTTCTTCGCGCGGCCGGAGAGGACGAGCCGGCCATCGACGTCCAGGCGGCCGAGGTCGCCGGTGTGGAACCACCCGTCCGCGTCGATGACGGCCGAGGTCGCCGTCGGATTCTTGTAGTAGCCGGCCATCACGTTTGGCCCGCGGGCGAGGACCTCGCCGATTCCGTTCTCATCTGGGCGATCGATTCGCAGTTTTACTCCGTCGATGGGAGTCATCCCCGGCCGGGCGGCGAAGGCCTCGCACAGGGTGAGGAGGGGAGCGGTCTCCGTGAGGCCGTATCCTTCCATGATTCCCATTCCCATGCGACGAAATCCCGCCGCCACCTCGGGGCTTAAGGGGGCCCCGCCCGAGGTGAAGAAGCGGAAATCCTTTCCAAGGAGCTTTCGCTTCACGAGCTTCCCCATCAGGGTTGGAGAGAGCCGGTCGAGCGTCCGCTTGAAGAGTCCTTTCTCGATCGACTCGCGGATCTTTCCATACAGGACGTGATAGAGTTTAGGGACTCCCAGGAGGATCGTGGGCCTTGCCTTCAACATCACCTCCTGGAGGTTCCGGTCGACCGGAGCGTACGTTGTGGCTCCTCCGGCGAGGAGCGGGCTGATGAGGGTCATTGTCAGTCCGTATATGTGGTGCCAGGGGACGATGGAGAGGAAGCGGTCCTTAGGGGAGAGGGCGACCGCCCGGACCGCAGTGAGGGCGTTGGAGGAGATGTTCGTGTGGGTGAGCATGGCGCCCTTTGCGTTCGCCGTCGTCCCGGAGGTATACATGAGGACCGCGAGGTCGTTCGGGGAGACCGCGACCAGCGGGAGGAGTTGGCGATCCACAAGGAGCGCGTCGAGGAAGTGAACGTCCTCCTTTTCTAGCCGATCCATGGAGACGAGAGAAAGATGAGGAAGAGAACGCTCTTTCACCTCCAAGAGGTCGGGAATCTTCCCGCCGGAGGCGACGGCTCCGAAGACCTCGGCCTCGGTGAGGATCCTCTCGATCTCGCCCGGCTGCAGCTCCGGGTCGAGAGGGACCACGACCGCCCCACAGCGAAGGATGCCGAAGAAGGCGGTCGCCCACGCGGCGCGCGGCTTGGAGATGAGGGCAACCTTGTCGCCCCTCTTCACGCCGAGTTCGACGAGGGCCGCGGCGAAGCGACCGGCCATCTCCTCGAGCCTCCCGAAGGAGATCTCATTTAGAATGAGGCGAACTCCGCGACCGCGCTTGCGCTCCTTCGGGATCGGCATGCACAGAGCCACCCGGTCCCGATGGGCAGCCACCGCCTCGTTGAATAGATCGTTGATCGTCGGATACATGCTTCCCTCCTTCGATGTGCCTACGGGAGGTCGAAATCCTCGAGGGTGAAGACCCCCCGGGCCTCCTCGATGACCTTTTGGATCTTGAGCTTCGCCTGGTCGAGATCGGCCTTGATCTTCGCAGCGAGGGAGATCCCCTCCTCGAACAGGGCGAGGGCTTCCTCCAAGGGAAGGGCTTCCTCCTCCAAGCGCCGCGTGATCCCTTCTAGCCTTGTCAAGGCCTCATCGATCTTCAATTCTGCGCTACCTCCTCGACCTGCGAGAGGATCTTCCCTTTCAGTAAGAGGGTTTCGATCCTCTCTCCCGCAAAAACAAGGGAGGGATCGCGCAACGGGGTGGGGTTCCCGAGGGAGAAGGTAAGGGAGTACCCCCGCCGGAGGGGAAAGTACGGGTCGACCAGTCGCAGGAGACCCTCAAGCCGCGCCGCCTCTTGTTCCCGCTTCCTCCAGGTGCCGGCGGCCGCGCGGAGGAGTTCTCCCAAGCGCAGGTCGAGCCCTTGGCTAGCGGTCTCCGCCGCTTTGCTCGGGATACGGAAGATGTACGCTTTCAGGGCGGTCTCGAGGGTTCTCTTCCGGCGTTCGAGAGCCGCGCGCGCGGCGCGAAGGGCGCGAGAGAGAAGACGAGAGAGAGAGGCGAGGACCTCGCTTCGGTCTGGGACCGCGAGTTCGGCGGCTGCCGACGGGGTGGGGGCGCGCAGGTCGGCGACGAAGTCGGCGATCGTGAAGTCGATCTCGTGTCCGACAGCCGAGACGACGGGGACCGGCGAAGCGGCGATCGCTCGGGCGACCCGCTCGTCGTTGAAGGGTGAGAGGTCCTCGAACGATCCGCCGCCGCGGCCGACGATCAAGAGCTCAAGTGGCTCCCGCGTCCGGCTGAAGGCGTCCGCGCGGGCGATCGCGGCGACGAGCTCCTCCGGGGCGGACTCGCCCTGCACGGAGCTTGGGAAGAGGTAAACTTCGACAAGAGGCCAGCGCCGTTTGAGAACGGAGAGGATGTCACGGATCGCCGCGCCGCTCGGCGAGGTGACGAGGCCGATCCGCGTGGGAAAGGGTGGGAGCGCTCTCTTTCGTTTTGCGTCGAAGAGACCTTCCTTGGCGAGTCTCCTTTTCAACTCTTCGAACGCGATCTGAGCCGCGCCCAGTCCGGCCGGCTGGAGGAGAGAGACAACGAACTGGTAGCGCCCACGCGGCTCGTAGATCGTCAGCCGGCCGTAGGCGAGAACGGAGATCCCGTCTTCGATGGCCATGGTGGGGAGGAGGTCCACGCGTCCCTTGAACCGGACCGCCGCGAGTTCCGACCCCTCGTCTTTCAACGTGAAGTAGAGGTGTCCGGAGGGAGCGCGGACGAGGTTCGAGACCTCCCCCCTCACCCAGACCGGTCCTAGGCCCTCTTCGAGGAGCCCACGAGCCACCCGATTCAGTTCGGAAACGCTGTACACTCGTTCCTCAAGCATCTAGAACGAAGTGTATCTTGCCAGAGAGGAAAAGGGAAGAAGGAGGAGAAGTCTTGAAAGAAAGAGAGGGGGACGTTATAGTCTCCCCCGTGCACGCAGGTGGCGCTGGCCGGTTTCCCGTCACCGCGCGGCTCAAGAGAAGGTCTGACCTTTGGCGAGTCTATCGCTGCGGGGTGGCGCGAAGCGGGGTACTCTTCTCGCTTCACTTTCTTCCCCGCGAAGGAGAGGGGCGCCTGGGGATTCTCGTCCCGCGGCGGTGGGGGGCGGCCGTGGAGAGAAGCCGCGTGAAGCGGCTTCTGCGGGAGGCTTTTCGTCGCCATCGTAGGTTGTTCGCCGGGGTGGATCTCGTTGTCCGGCTGCACGAGGGCTGCAAGGGACGCCGCGCGGAGGAGGTCGAGCGGTTGCTCGTCGAGGAGTTCTGCGCGGCGCGCGACGTGGAGGTGAGCGATGAACAAGGAGAGGATCTTCCTGACCAAGGAGGGACACACCCTCATGCAGAAGGAACTGGACCTTGCGAAGAAGATCCTGTATGAGGAGATCCCGGAGAAGCTAGCGGCCTCGAAGATCAGCGGTGGTGACCTGCGCGAGAACAAAGAGTACATGTACCTGCAGAGTGAGCAACAGTACTACGAGCGCGAGGTGCGACGGCTCACGTCGATCATGGAGGCGGCGGAGATCCTCCCCGATGAGGAGATCTCGGGGGAGGAGATTGGGATCGGTTCGAGCTTCATCTTGCAGGACCTCGAGATCATGGAGAGCGGTAACTTCACCCTGGTGAGCCCGGCGGAGGTCGACCTGGAGAAGGGAAAGATCTCGATCGCCTCGCCGGTGGGGACCGCTCTGATTGGAAAGAGCGAAGGGGACGAGATTAAACTCGATCTGCCCTGGGGAGCGACTCACTTCCGCGTTATCGCCATCAACAAACGGGAATGATGGATGACTCCTTAGTTCTGGCGCGGCTGGAGAAGCTGCGCGCCCTTCGCGAGCAGGGGATCGACCCGTATCCACCACGGTGCACGCGGACGCAGTCGATCGGGGAGATCATCGCCCGTTACTCGCCTCTGAAGCCCGATGAGCGAGGCGCGGAGCGCGTGGCGGTCGCCGGTCGAGTCATCGCCCTCCGGCAGATGGGAAAGGCGAGCTTCCTTGACCTGCGCGACGGGACGGGACGGATCCAGGTGCATGCCTCCGTGGATGGCCTGGGCGAGGCTCGCTATCTTTTGCTGCGCACGTGTGACATTGGGGATTTCCTCGGGGTGGGGGGCGAGGTCTTTCGCACCAAGGCGGGTGAACTGACCGTCGCGGCGTCCGAGTGGACCCTCCTTGCGAAGTCACTCCGTCCGCTCCCGGAGAAGTGGCACGGGCTGAAGGATGTCGAACTCCGGTACCGGCACCGCTCGCTCGACCTCATCGCCTCCGAGACCGTGCGGGAGGCCTTCGCCTGTCGCTCGCGCATGATCTCCTCTATCCGCGCCGTTCTCGACCGGCGGGGCTTCTTGGAGGTGGAGACGCCGATCCTGCAGCCGATCGCGGGAGGGGCGACCGCGCGGCCGTTCGTGACCCACCACAACGCGTTGGATATCGACCTCTACCTGCGCGTCGCGCCCGAGCTCTACCTGAAACGCCTAGTCATCGGGGGCCTGGAGCGGGTGTACGAGCTGGGGAAGAACTTCCGCAACGAGGGGGTCTCTACCGAGCACAACCCCGAGTTTACGACGCTCGAGATCTACGAGGCGTACAGCGACTACGAGGGGATGATGGTCCTCGTGGAGGAACTGGTGGTGGAGGCCGCACAGGCGGCCGTCGGCTCCCTCTCCATTCCCTACCAGGATCACACGATCGATCTCTCGCCGCCTTGGCGGCGGGTCGGGCTGGAGGAGACGGTGGAGGAGGCGACCGGGATCACCGTGAGGGGAAGGACGGCCGACGAGATCCGTGCCCAGGCGGCGAGGAGCGGGATGGAGGTTCCTCCAGTTCCCCGCGGGAAGCTCGTCGAGCACTTGTTCGAGGCCTTCGTCGAGCCAAAGCTCATTTCACCGACGATCGTCAAGGACTACCCACTCGACATCTCACCCCTCGCCAAGCGGAAGGCAGGGGTGGAGGGGATCGTGGAGCGGTTCGAACTCTTCATCGGCGGGATGGAGATCGCCAACGCCTTTACGGAGCTGAACGACCCGCTCGACCAGCGCGCCCGCTTCGAGGAAGAGGAGAAAGGGCGACGGGCCGGGGACGAGGAGGCGCAGCGCCTCGATGAGGACTTCCTGTTCGCCCTGGAGCACGGGATGCCGCCCACGGGCGGGATCGGGATTGGGATCGACCGGCTGGCGATGCTCCTCACGGGCTCGCGCTCTATTCGCGATGTGATCCCCTTTCCCACCCTAAGGACGAAGCCATGATCCAGACGTGGGCGCGGGTGATAGACCGACTCGACCTCGCGATCGAAGCGATCCTGCGGTGGGACGCCGAGACCCTACGGGCGATCAGCGAGCACCCGATCCTGACACGCCTCTCCCGGTTGTTCGTCGTGGCCACCCACCTGGGCGATGGGTACTTGTGGGGAGGGCTCGCCCTGGGGCTCGCCCTCTTCGGTCGCCCCATCGACCGAACGTACGTCCTGATCGCGCTTGAGATCTCCATCGTCAACATCGTGGTCTTCCGTTTCTTCAAGCTCCTGTTTGGACGCCCCCGGCCGACGCTCGTCGTTCCGGCCCTCCGTTCTCGCCTGATCGACAGCTATTCCTTCCCCTCGGGCCACGCGGCCACCGCGTTCGGGATCGTCTGGGTGATCGCCGTGCACTATCCTCACCTTCTCTTTCAGCTTCCGGCGTACTTTGTGGCGATCACGATCGGGCTTTCTCGTATCTACTTAAAGGAGCACTACCCGCTCGACGTCATCTGTGGCGCGCTTCTCGGATCGTTCGTTGCAGCCTACCTTCTCCCGTTGTTCGAGAGGCTTTTGCTTTGACAAGGCGCAAAGGGCCACTTACAATAAGGAGTGTTCCGCAAAACCGAGCAACTGAAAGGAGAGATGCATGAAAAGCCACTTTGCCAAACGGGCGTCTGGGGTCAAGCGCTCGGCGATCCGAGAGCTGCTCAAGTTGACCGAGCAGCCGGACATCATCTCATTTGCCGGCGGGCTCCCGGATCCCGAGACGCTCCCGCACGAGGAGCTCGCCCGGATCGCGGCCGACGAACTGCGTGGGCACTACCGGAATGTCCTGCAGTACGGCCTGACCGAGGGGAGCCTGACCCTGCGGCGAGCGCTCCTTCCTTGGCTTGAGGAACAGGGCCTTCACGTAGGGGTGGACCAACTCCTCGTGACGACCGCCTCTCAGCAAGGGTTAGATCTTTTGGCAAAGGCGTTCATCGACCCAGGAGACGTCATCTTCTGCGATCTCCCCACCTACCTCGGGGCGATTCAGGCGTTCAGCCTCTTCCAAGCGGAGAAGATCGGGATCCCTCTCGAGGAGGACGGGATGAACCTCGACGTCCTCGAGCAGCGGATTCGGGAGGCCAAGCGGGCAGGGAAGACGCTGAAGGCGATCTACGTCATCCCCAACTTTCAGAACCCAAGCGGAATCACCATCTCGTTCGAGAAGAGGAAGGACCTGCTCGAGATCGCTCGTAGGGAGGACCTCTTGATCTTCGAGGACGATCCCTACGGGCAGCTCCGCTTCGCCGGGGACCCCATCCCCTCAATCCGCAGCATGGACACCGAGGGGCGGGTGATCGTGCTCATGACCCTGTCCAAGGTCCTCGCCGCGGGGCTTCGCCTGGCGGTCCTCATCGCGGATGGAGAGATGATGGAAGTCCTCGTGCGCATGAAGCAGGCGACCGACCTGTGCACCTCCAAGCTGACTCAGCACCTGGCGGCGCGGTACTTCAAGGAGTACGGCATGAAGGAGCACTTGAAGACCCTGCGGGTGCGCTACTGCATCAAGCGCGACGCCATGGTCGCTGCCCTCGAGAAGTACATGCCCGCGGAGGAGGGGATCACGTGGACGCGCCCGGACGGAGGCCTCTTCCTGTGGGTTTGTCTCCCTAAGGGGGTCGATACCGAGGAGATGTTCCCCCGCGCCGTGGCGCACAAGGTGGCGTACGTGGTCGGTAGCGCGTTCTACGTGGACGGGACGGGACAGAGCACGATGCGACTGTGCTTCTCTGCGAGCTCAGAGGAGGAGATCGACGAAGGGATCAAGCGCCTGGCCGCGGTCGTGCGCGAGGAGCTCGCCGCGAAGCGAGTCGGTTCAGCCGCCTGACGGGAAGGCGTTTCCTGCCGGTTTCAGGGGTTTTGGTGGCGAGGAGGAAAACCTCCTCGTCGTTTTTTTACTTGCTCGGCCTCGCTCGCGGGGCGAGCGCCTCTGGGAGAGCCTTCACAAAACCGACCACGAGGCGGATCGTGTTCTCCAGGTCCTCGAGGAGGAGGGTGGAGGTCGGGGAGTGGATGAATCGACAGGGGACGGAGACGACTCCGGCGAGGATCCCGCCTCGCGCCACGTGGATCGCGCCGGCATCAGTCCCCCCGTACACCGGAAGTTTATATTGGTAGGGGATGGAAGCCTTCTCGGCGGTCCCCTCCAGAGCCTCGACGATCCCCCGTGAGACGATGATCGTACGGTCGGCGACGGTGATCGCCGGGCCGCGGCCGAGCCGGACCGGCTGGTTCTCCTCAGGGACTCCGGGCATGTCGGCCCCGATCGTGCCTTCGAGGGAGAGGGCGACATCCGGATCGACCTGATAGGCGGCGGTGCGCGCTCCGCGCTGACCCACCTCCTCCCCCACGACGAAGGCGAAGACGACGTTCGCCTCGAGGCGCGCCTCCGCCAGGCGGCGCGCCGTCTCCACGAGGACTGCGCACCCGGCCCGATCGTCGAGCGCCTTTCCACTCACGTACCCGGGACGGAGTTCGCAGAAGGGATAGTGAATGGTGAGGGGGTCGCCGATGCGAAAGCCCATCTTGGCTGCGTCCTCGCGCGAGGGGGCGCCCACGTCGATGAACAGGGATTCGATCGGGATCGGGCGCTTCCGCTCCTCTTCGGGAACGATGTGCGGCGGCGCGGACCCGATCACCCCGTAGCGCTTCTCGCCTGCGCGGGTGAGGATCTCCACCCGGTGGCTGGGGAGGATCCGCGGGTCCCACCCTCCGAGCGGGGCGAAGCGGAGGTATCCGTGTTCGTCGATCCACTTCACCATGAACCCGATCTCGTCCATGTGGGCGTCGAGCATCAGGGTGAAGTCGCCCTTTCCCTTGCGCCTGGCGAGAAGGTTCCCCAACGGATCGGTACGGACCTCATCGACGTAGGGCGAAATGAGGTCCTCGATCCTCTCCCGCACCGCGTCCTCAAAACCGCAGACGCCGAAGGCGTCGGAGAGCTCACGCAAGAGAGCGATCGAGTCCATCGAGATCCTCCTTTCTTCTAGCGCACGATTATAGGGAGGAAGGAAGAGGCCGGCCAAGGGCCCGTTGGGTCCCGTTCCTGGGCGCTATTCTTTTCTCTCTTTGAGGTGGCGCACGATCGTCTCGGCGAGGGAGCGAGGGATCCCCGGGACCGCGGCGATCTCTTCACGGCTTGCGCGGGAGAGCCTCTCCAGGGACCCAAAGGTTTTGATGAGGGTCTGCCGGCGCTTGGGGCCGATCCCCGGGATCGCGTCGAGCGCGGAAGCGAGGCTTCGCGCCCCGCGCAGGCGACGGTGGTAGGTGATGGCGAAGCGGTGGGCCTCGTCGCGGATCTCGCGCAGGAGGAGGAGAGCCTTTCCGCTCGATGGAAGGCGGAGGGCGTGCGAGGCTCCCGGCCGGAAGACCTCCTCGAGGCGCTTGGCGAGGCCGACCGCCTCGATCCCCTCGACCCTAAGCTCGCGCAAGACGGAGAGAGCCACGTTCAGCTGTCCCTTCCCGCCGTCGACCAGGAGAAGGTCGGGGAACTCGAAGAACTTCCCTCTCGCGGCGGCGGGGGTCGCGATCTCCACGAGGCCGCGCCGGAAGCGACGGCGGAGGACCTCGGCCATCATCGCGTAGTCGTCCGGCTTCCCCGAGATCCGGACCTTGAAGCGGCGGTAGGCGTCGCGCCGGGGCCTCCCGTCGACGAAGACGATCATCGACCCTGTCGCCTCGCCTCCTTGGGTGTTCGAGATGTCGAAGGCCTCGATCCGCCGCGGGAAGACGGACAAGGAGAGGGCCTCCACGAGCGAGGTGAGGGAAGCGGTGGCCTCCCCTTTCTGCGCGGAGGAGATCCTCTCTCCCTGGAGGGCATAACGCGCGTTCTCGGAGGCGATCTCGAGGAGGCGGCGCTTCTCCCCCCGCCTGGGGATCTTGATCTCGACGCGCTTCCCCCGCAGGGAGGAAAGCCAAGAAGAGAGCCCTTCCGCCTCCGCCACCTCCGTGGGGAGGAGGATCTCCTCGGGGATCGCGCTCGCCTCGGCGTAGTACTGGGTGAGGAAGGCGGAGAGGACGTCCGCCTCGCACGGCTCTCCGGGCGCGCGCAGGTGGAAGGTCTCCCGACCGATCAGGCGGCCGGCGCGGACGAGGAAGGCCTCGACACAAGCCTCCTCTTCTTCCACGGCGACGCCGATCGCGTCGCGATCGACGAGGTCCGACAGGGCGACCGACTGGCGCTCGGAGGCGCGCACGAGGGCCGTGAGCTGATCGCGCACGGCGGCCGCCTGCTCGAACCGCTCCTCTTCGGCGGCACAGGCCATCCTCTCCTTCAGGCGGCTTGAGAGGCTCGAGATCCGCCCCTCGAAGAGCATCGAGGCTCCTTCCACGGCCTCGGCGTAGTCCTCCGCACTGACGAGGCCCGCGCACGGCCCGAGGCATCGGCCGATGTGGTAGTTGAGACAGGGCCGGCGCGGCTTGGGGAGCGGAAGTTCGAGCGTGCAGGTGCGGATCGGAAAGAGTTTCTGGGCGAGCTTGAGGGTCGCGCGCATCGCCTTTGCATTCGTGTAGGGGCCGAAGTACCTCGCCCCGTCCCTCTGGCGGCGCCGCACGACGAGGACGCGCGGAAACGGCTCGTTCGTGATCTTGAGGTAAGGATAGCGCTTGTCGTCGCGCAAGCGGATGTTGAACGCCGGCTGGTGGCGTTTGATGAGGGTGTCCTCGAGGAGGAACGCCTCCGACTCGGTCTCCGTCTGGATCACCTCGAAGTCGGCGATCTCACAGACGAGGGTCTGGGTCTTCCACGCTCTCTCCCTGCTCGAGTGGAAGTAGGAACGGACGCGGTTCTTGAGGACCGCGGCCTTCCCCACGTAGATCACCTTCCCGCGGGCGTCCTTCATCAGGTAGACCCCCGGCGAGGAGGGGAGGGAGGAGAGCCTCTCTCTTAGAGAATCGATCATCGAAGGATCCCGACCTATGGTAGCCGGGGGCGGAGAGGCTCTCAAACAGGCAAAGTGTGGTCCGTCACGACTCACACCTCCTCCACATTGCGTTCACGGAGGGTCCACAATCGGAGAGTAGAGTGAGGGTGTACGAGAACAAGGGCGTTGGTACCTCCCTTCGAGAAAGAGCGACGAGAGACCCGGAGGCCCCGCGAGGGGCCTCCTTCATTTTTTATAGGACTAGTACTTAGCAGCGTAAGTCCGCGCAACGCGGTTTGAGGTCTGCTGCCGCTTCCAGTCGAAGTCCGTCATGGCGTGTACTTATGCAGGCAAGTACTAGATGTAGTAGTGCGCGCCGATCCCGCCGGCGAGGAGGGAGAAGTTGAGAGGGTCGAGGAGGTCCCAGGTGAGGCCGTACTCGAACGTCCCGGCGAGGCGAGGTAGCCAAATCCCCTCGACCTCGATCGCGCCCATCCCGGACAGGATCGCCCTCTCAAGGCGGGAGCCGATCTTCGGACGATCCGTTCCTGGAAGGGGCGCCACAGCTTCTTCGAAGACGAAGGTGAGGGCCGGTCCGCCGGCGAAGAAGTAGTTCACGTTCCCGTCTCGGCGCACTGGGAGGAGGACCTTGGCAGAGAGCGAGAGCTCGAGGCGGCGGACCTCCCTCTTTTCGGGCGAATCTGGCCCGCTCGCAGTCTCGCCGAGATCCACGGGACGGGAGGACGGATTGGGGAAGATGTTGAACTCGACCCCGAGCCCGTCCGCATGGAACCAGCGGATGCTAAACCCGGTGAACGGGTAGTTGAACTGGATTCCGATCCCCCATCCTTTGTCCGGGATCTCCGCCTGCGCCAGCAGGGCGACCAGGACGACGAAACCGCACCCAAGAAGGAAAACTCTTCTTTTCATCGCGCCCTCCTTTCTTTGGGACGAGCGTATGTCTCTTTCTTCGCTCGGTCAATGCGGTTGACCGTCTCTGGAATGCCTCTATAATTCGGATGTGTAAGGCCCTGGGGGCGTAGCTCGAACGGGAGAGCGCCTGCTTTGCAAGCAGGAGGATGGCGGTTCGAATCCGCTCGCCTCCACCACGCCGACGGCGAGGGAGCCACCACAGCGAGCCCTAGCGGCCCTTGGTCTTCTGACCTTGTCGAGCTCTCGACCGCCGCATTGCCAGGATGCAGACGGCGATCACGGCCACGGCGCCGATTGCGCCCAGAGCGATTCCGATCCGAACTATGAGGGACGAGGCCGTGACGTTCCCTTTCATCGAGATCGGCTGCATATCCCACATGATCATCGTCGCATCCAACGAGCCTGACAGAAGGACCTTCCCGTCGGGGCTGAAAGCGATGGACTCGACGTAGCCGGCGTGACCAACCAGGGTACGCAGCATGGACCCGGTCGCGACGCTCCACAGTCTGATCGTCTTGTCTACGGATGCGGAGGCCAGCATCTTCCCGTCAGGGCTAAAGCCAACGGCCGTGATCCCCTCGCTGTGTCCATCTAGGGTCCGCACCAACTTGCCTGTGGCGACATCCCAGAGCCGGACCGTCTTGTCCGAGCACCCGGAGGCAAGGGTTCTCTCGTCTTGAGTGAACGCGACACAGGAGACTGAGTCGCCTTGCCCAACGAGGGTGTGCAGCACGTCCCCTGTTGCGAGATCCCAGATCTTGACGGTCCTGTCCCAAGAACCCGAGGCCAGCAGCTTCCCGCTCAGGCTAATCGCGAGGGAGTCGACGCAATCGGCGTGGCCAGTGAGTGTACGCAGGGCTTCTCCCGTTCCGGCGTCCCAGAGCCTGATCGTCCTGTCGGCGGATCCGGATGCAAGGATGCGCCCGTCAGGGCTGAAGACCACGGACTCGACATAGTCGGCGTGGCCGGCCAGTGTGCGTAGGGCCTCTCCCGTCACGGCGCTCCATAGCCTGATCGTCGTGTCAAAGGATCCTGAAGCAACGACTCCCGAATCCGGGCTGAATGCGACGGAGCGAACCCAGTCATCATGCCCGGCTAGGGTACGCAGCATCTCCCTCGTCGTGGGGTTCCACAGTCTGACTGTCTTGTCAAAGCACCCCGAGGCAACGGCTGTCGCATCCGGTCCGAAGGCGACGGAGAGGACCTCGGATGTGTACCCAGTGAGGTTCTGCAACACTTCTCCTGTTGCGAAGTCCCAGAGCTTGATCGTCAGGTCATCGGATCCCGAAGCAAGGGTCTTCCCGTCCGGCGCCACGGAGACGGAAACGACCCAATCGGTATGTCCAGCAAGAGTGCGCAGCAGCGTTCCTGTCGTTGTGTCCCACAGGTTGACTGCGTTGTCGGCAGACCCTGATACGAGCGTCTGCCCGCCCGGGGCAAAGGCGACCGCAAGTACGTGGGATGTATGCCCGACGAGGACTCGAAGCTCCACACCACTGGCAGGGTCCCACAACCGGATCGTGCCGTCGTCAGAACCCGAGGCGAGAAGTCTGCCGTCCGGACTGAAAGCGACAGAACGGACCCAGCCGGTGTGGCCGCTTAGCGTATGCAACTCCTCACCGGTCACCACGTCCCACAGCCTCACCGTCAGGTCGTCGGAGCCGGACGCTAGGGTCTTGCCATCACGGCTGAACGCAACGGACTCCACATGTCCGGTGTGCCCAACCAGGGTGCGCAATGCATCTCCTCGCGACATGTCCCACAGCGTGATGCCATTGTCTGCGGACGCGCCCGCGAGGGTGCTCCCATCGGGGTTGAAGGCGATCGAGAAGACCCAATTGGCGGGTCCGGCAAAGGCCCGGACTTCCCGGCCGGTCGCCACGTCCCAGACCGTGATCTTGCCATCCTCTGCCCCGGAGGCCACCCGTTCTCCGCGCGGACTGAAACAGAGCGATGTAGGCGAGCCGGTACCGCTGACCAGCAGGCGCACGACTTGCAGCGTTCTGCTGTCTCTCAGTTCGACGCCGATCGACGTGGCTGCGGCGAGCCATCGCCCATCAGGTGAGTACTGAACCGCTGAGACCCTTCCGAGGCCCATGCGGGCAAGTGCTCCTTCCGGGAGCGGGATTGCGTTCTGTGGGAACCCGATGGTGCCTGCCAGGAGGAGACCGAGCGTCACAGCCAGAGAGATCCTCATCACCGTACCTCCGCAGGAGACATTGTACGAAACGCGGGCTCGTTCGGCACGGCTCTTCCCTTGTGCCGAACGGCTCACGCCTGGCCGAGAACCCGTTGACCCTCGATTACTTCCAGTTCTGCTTTCGCTGACGCACCGGCACAAAGACGGCCTTGCACGACCAGGAATCCCGCGAGAAGGCGCCTAGCTTGCGTTGGCCCGCCCAGGTGTACGCCGGCCGTGGTGGATCAAGACGCCCTGCAGACGCGGCACCACGTCACTGGTGCTTCGGATCACGTACGCCCCCGCCGCTCGTGGCGAGAGGATCCCCGCATCGGCGCAGGAGGGCCACGACGTGAGGCAACACAAGGAACCGGCGAATCGTGCTTGACGCGCTATTGACACAGATGGGAGGGAGTGCTAGTCTGCTAGTACTTGGGATGATTCGCCCTCCTCGACAGGGCAAAGGAGGTGGCACAGTCGCGCGCTATGAAGGGATGGCGGGGCTTGGAGGTAATCCGTTCAAGGAGGTCGTAAGAAATGAAAAGGTCGCCTGCTGTAGTGTTTTTACTTGGATCTGTTCTGGCACTGCTTGTCGGCGTCTGGAGCTTCGCCGCCGACGACGTGATACGGATCCTCGCCACTGTTGACCTTTCTGGTGTTGCTGGGAACATCGGTCCCGGGTACGACAAGGGAATGCGGCTAGCGGTCGACGAGATCAATGCCGCCGGGATCAAGGGCTTCAGTAAAATCGAATACAAAGTCATCGACATGGAGACGGACCCCGCGAAGTTCCGTCAGAAGCTGCTGCGCGAGATCCAGACCTGGAAGCCGGATGCAGCTGGTGGCGCAGCTCTGGAAACGACGATCCGGACGGCCTGCGAGATGGCTCCCCAGTATAAGGTTCTCAACTTCGTCGGCGGCCACCTGAGCATGACGAAGTACCTCGCGCCGGGCGAAGTCCCGCTGTCGCCGTGGGTTGCCTACTACGGGTACTCCGACTTCTTCGCTGGCCAGTTCGCCGGCCAGTTCTTCGAGGAAATGGGCGCAAAGAAAGTGGCGCTCTTTGCCGGTGACTACGACTGGGGATACAGCAACGGCATCGGCCTCAAGTACTACTGGGAGACGCACGGCAAACCGTTCGAAATCTCCCCGGTCATCTACGTCCCGCTCGACAAGACTGATTACTCGACCGAGATGCAGCTGATGAAGCAGGAGAAGCCGGACGCTGTCTTCATCCCGTACAGCGGAGCTGGCTGGATGAGCGCGGCTACCCAAATGAAGGACGCCGGGGCGGCGCCGCGAATCATCCTCTACTGCACAACCTACTCCAACCTGGGAGGAGCCAAGGTCACCGGAGCCTATGGAGCTGAGAATATCTACACGTTGGCGGACCACGATCCGACGACCGACACGTGGTACTCGTTCGTCAGAAGGTGGAAGGCTGTCTACGGAGGGCAGTCATACCCCGACACCTACGCAAATAACTACTATCAGGTGATCCACTGGCTCAAGGCTGTCTTCGAGAAGGCGGGGACGAAGGATCCGGACGCCGTCCTCCAGGCGACGCACGAAGTCAGCTTCCAGAATGTCAACATCAGCCCGATGGGGCCGATGGGACCGGACGGTGAGAACCTGGGAGCCAAGGCCGCGATCATCCAGTTCCTGCAGGGTGCATCCGCTGAGGATCCGTCGTTCCCTCTCCACTCCGCCCTGATCCGCACCTTCCAGACACCGAACCTGACCTCGCGTCAAGTGCTTGACATCATCAAGGGCTACGAGAAGCTGTTGGCTAATGGGGACTACCCGTCGAGCAAGTGACCGGTGAGGCAGGCCGAAGCGGGTTGAGACCCGCGGAGAAGGCGAAGGTGTAGTAGACGCAGCCTGCCCTTCTTGCGTGGGGCAGGCTGCGCTCTTTCTCTCTTCTGGAAGGAATGCGATGACGGCATTGCTCGAGGTGTGCGGCGTCAGCAAGCGGTTTGGGGGCCTGCAGGCTCTGGAAAACGTGTCGTTTGGGATAGAGGAAGGCATGATTTCAAGCCTCATAGGCCCAAACGGTGCCGGCAAGACAACACTGTTCAACGTCGTCGCGGGCACGCTACGAGCTGACTCGGGGACGACCACCTTCCAAGGTGATGACATCACCCGTTTGCGCCCGTATCAGGTCTCCCGCAAGGGGATAGCCAGAACGTATCAGCTCAGGAACATCTTCCCCGCTCTGAGCGTCTACGACAACGTGCTTGCGGGAATGCTGAAGGAGCGGGGGCAGGTCAGAGCCAAGCATGCTGAGGTGCTGGCGATTCTCAAGTTCGTTGGTCTTGAGGAGAAGGCAGCCGAGGTGGCCTCCAATCTCCCGCCCTTGGAGGCGAAGCTTGTCGAGCTTGGGAGAGCGCTCGCTTCGCGTCCCAAGCTCCTGTTACTCGACGAGCTGGTCGGAGGTCTTGTGCCCTCCGAGACCGAGCAAATCTGCAGGGCCGTGTGTGCACTGCGGGAGATCGGGGTCACAATCCTGCAGATCGGCCATGAGATGGGTCCGATCATGAAGACCTCGGACTGGGTGGTCGTCCTCAACAGGGGGACAAAGCTTGCAGAGGGGACCGTGGAAGAGATTCTGAACAACGAAGCTGTTCATGATGTCTATCTTGAGTCGGCAGGAAGCGAAGATGAGTGACCCAATCCTTGAAGTCTCTGGTCTGACGGTTGCGTACGGCCCACACCTTGCTGTCAAGAACGTCAGCGCTGCCGTGTTCCCCGACGAGATCTACGCTGTCGTCGGCCCGAACGGAGCCGGCAAGACCACGCTCCTTGAGTGCATTGCGGGCTTGCTGTCCGCACGAGCCGGTACCATCCGGTTTAAGGGAACCCGGGTAGATCATTCTTCCATCTTCAGAAGACGAAAGCTTGGCATCGTCCTGGTTCCTCAAGAGGGCAACGTTTTCCCAGGAATGACAGTGAAGGAGAACCTGGAGATGGGCGGCGCAGTCAGGAGGGGGAAGAGCCGGGCTGCTCGGGTCGGGTATGCCTACGAACTGTTTCCTCGTCTGCAGGAACGCGAGCGGCAGACTGCACATACCCTGAGCGGTGGGGAGAGACGGATGCTCGCGGTCGGGATTGGGATTGTGTCTGACGCTGAACTGTTCCTGATCGATGAACCATCCGTGGGACTGGCTCCCAAACTGGTGACGAGCCTGCTTCAGCGACTGAGACAGCTTCGGGACGATACCAAGCGTCCCATTGTCCTGTGCGAGCAGAACATTAAGGTGCTGAACGTGGCGGATCGAATCCTTGGCATGGAGGCGGGCGAAAGCAGATTCTGCGAGGATCTGGAGGCAGTGGATCGCGCGAAGGTCAAGGAGCTCTATCTCGGGCTGCACGCCTAGCGCGCTGCCGATGGGAGGGTGAACCGCCGTGATCTCGGATGGACTCATCAATGGCATCATTATGGCTGGGATCGTCGCGCTGCCGGTGCTGGGCATCGCGGTGATCTACGGGATGACGGGAATCATCAACTTCGCGGTGGGCGGCATCGGCGTATTCAGCGCCTTCATTACTTGGCAGCTACTTCCATACAACATGGCACTGGCAATCCTCGCTGGCCTTGCCGCGGGGTTCGCACTGGGATACGCTATCCAGGCCACGCTGCTCACGCCGCTGAGCGCTCGTCGAGGCGGAGACCTCAACCTCTTCTTTCTCATCACGAACAACGTCGGACTGATCTTCGTGGGACTCACGCGGGTTGTCTTCCCGCGGCCAAATATAGGACTTCCGCTGCCTCGCCTGGGGACGATCACGATACTGGGTGTGCAGACAAGCGGGCTGAAGTTTCTCGCCCTGTTCATCGCCATCGGCAGCCTCCTACTGCTGCGCGTGGTGGAGCGCTACACTCGGGTGGGGAAGTCATGGCGCGCAACGTCTCAGAACCTGCGACTCGCTCAGATCGTCGGAGTCAACACTAGTCAGGCGTTCAATATCGCCTCAGGGTTGGGATGCATGCTCGCTGCGTTCGGCGCCATCATCTGGGGAAGTCTATATAATCTGACCCTGAATAGCGGTTTTGACCTCACTTTCCTCGGGTACATCATCGCGGTAGTGGGCGGGATTGGCAATATTCTGGGCGGCATGGTCGCTGCTCTCATCGTGGGATTGGCGTTGAGCTTCAGCGCCTACATTGCGAGCGGAAGCTGGCAAAGCGTGATTCTCTATGGTATTGCCATGTTCACGCTCATCGTGGCGCCCAAGGGGATTCTTGGGTCAGAGCGCTCGATCTAGAGGGCCATGTCGGCATGATAGGGAAGAGGACGGTGGCGATGAGAAAGCGGCCGTACGAGGAAGTATCGACCCTAGCAGCCATCCTGCTTCTCTCTCTATTGTTCATCTTGGGTGGCGGATACTACAAATGGTTCACCGGCTATGTCCTACTGTTCCTCATCCAAGGCTACGTGGCTTGGTTTGTCTTCTCGAAGTGCGGACAGCCGTTCTACGGCTACGCGGTGACCATGGCGATCGGCGCCTATACGACCGTTGTCACCTTCCTCGTCTACCATTGGCCGCTGTGGAGCGGGATGCTCCTCGGCGCCTTTCTCAGTGCGTTGGTGGCCATGCTCCTCTTCGCAGCGACGAGCCGCGCAAGGGGCTTCTATGTTGGGATGGTGTCTTTCCTCCTTGTCATCCTCTTCCCCAGCCTGATTGAGGCACTTCGTGAGACCACCGGCGGCCGCAGCGGTGTGTCCCTTGTGGGCCTGATGCGGATGATTGGCCTTGACGGTCTTCTGTGGCTCATCTTGGGCGTGACGATTCTCGTCGTCGCATCTCTCTTCTGGCTGCTGCAGACAAAGGTGGGGCGCATATTTGCAGTGATTGCTGAGAACGACGACCTGGCGAAGGCGGTCGGCATAAACACGTTTAAGTATAAACTCCTTGCCTACGGGATCACCGGATTTCTCTCGGGGATCGGAGGCGCCTTATACGTGAACTACATCGGGGGGATCTCGTCCGTCGATCTTGGCGTGATCACCACGATCTACATCACGTTCATTCCCATTGTCGGCGGCACGAAGGTCGCTTTCGGCCCGCTGATTGGCACGCTCTTCATCCGCCTGGTCCCGGAGGCCCTGGCGGGAATCGAACGCTACTTGTCAATCATCATGGGTGCCGCGTTTGTCTTTGTCATGCTGGGCCTGCGTGGCGGGATCGGCGACAACCTCGTGGAGTATGGTGCGAGGGTCTTCAGGCGAAGGCGCGTTCGAAGAGCAGGAGAACCGAAGTAGCCGCGAGCGAACCGTTTCTCGAAGGAAGGAGAAGCGTGCGTATCAAGATCATCATCCCCAATGCTTCGAGGCCCTTCCTCGAGAGCCAAGTTGAGGAGAGGAAGAGAGCGGCCGGAGCTGGCGTCGTTTTGGACGTCGTCGGCCTGGCTGAAGGGCCCCTGTCGGTCGAGAGCGCGGTGGATGAGACCCTCATCGGACCACCGCTCCTCAGCTTGGCAAAGAAGGCTGAAGAGGAAGGCTGCGACGCCGTTGTGATAGACTGTGCAATGGATCCCGCTGTCCGCGCTATGCGTGAGCTTGTCAGCATCCCAGTCACAAGTGCAGCGGAGTCGGCGCTGCTCTATGCTTTCACCCTTGGAGAACGGGTCTCGGTCATCACCGTGCTTGAGAGTACCGCACGCGCAATAGAGGACAAGATCCGCACGTACGGCTTCCAGGGCCGCGTCTCCTCGGTGCGAGCTGCGGGCGTTCCGGTGCTCGATCTGCAGGAGACCGAGCGGGCCGCCGCCGCAATCCTCGAAGAGGCACGCAAGGCGATCGATCAGGACGGGGCCGACGTCATCGTCCTGGGTTGCACAGGCATGTCCTCGGTGGCCGCCTACTTACAGGACCGACTCGAAGTTCCGGTCGTAGACGCTGCCGCGGCGGCACTCACGCTTGCCGAATCCCTGGTCCGCATGAAGCTCTCGTCGAGCAAACGTTGCTACCCCCCTCCCCCCGCGAAGCCCGTCCTCGGCAATTGGTACCGGGCGCAAGGGTTCTAGTGCCTGATCTCAGTCGCTCTCAGGTGAACGGGGCGAATCTACGCAAAGGCGCCTCTCAAGCCGTAGCGCCGCGTGATGCTTTCGAGGCGTCCTTGCTGCTTGAGTTTCGTCAACTCCCCGTTGAATCGGGGCACCAGGTCGCGGAACTCCGGGCGAAACGCCACAAACAGCTCGCGAGTCACGGAGAAGCCCTCGACCCTCTCAACGCCCGTGATGCCCAGTTTCTCGATGAGAAACGCAGCGACACCGAGATCGATGATCGCCAGATCGAACCGCCGTTCCTTCACGCCCAACAGGAGATCCTCCTGGCGCTGAACCTCCGTCTTCGTGGCGGGGTCAAGAGCATCGACCGCGGGATGGTAGCTGTAGCCGGGGAGCAGACCCAGTGAGTAGGGGCTGAGCTCTTCGCGCAGGTCCTTCGTCGGGTCAAGCCGAATCGGCTCGCCGCTTCTCGCGAGAAGGACCGTCTTGGCCGACCGCAAGAGGTCAGAAAAGACGTACCGCTCCTCTCTCTCCGGGGTGCGGGTGATCTGGAAGATGCCATCTGCCTCCCGACGGTCGAGCCGGCGAAGACACTCCTGCCATGGACAGAGCGCCACGTGCACGTCGCAACCCATCCCGTGAAACACCGAAACGATCACCTCGTAGTCCATGCCCTTGAGGTTGCCGTCTTCTTCGTACTGATAAGGGGGGTAAGGGTCAGCAACCAGGGTGACTCTTGCAGTGCTCATCGGGTTCTCCGCCAGCTGGGCCTGGTCACGTTCCTCTCCCACTCCACTCGACGACTCGATCTCACAATCAGCCGATCAGTCTAGTGTCCGCAGGCCTTCGCGAGGGCAATCAGCTCCGGATGCACCACTTCGCCATCCTGTGTGACAGGCACCCCATCGCAGGCTACCGATGTGGCAAGACAAATCCCGTCAATGTGCGAGGCTGCAACGCGCGGCGCGCCACCCGAGTACATGGGGCCCTGGTATCCGAACCCCCACTCGGTGCAGCCCCACACCCGCTCATCCTCGGTGGTGCCATACCCAAGCTTGGCGTTGGGATTGAACCCGTAGCAGACGTGAGCAGCGAGGTACATGTCGGGATCGTTCAGCCTCTCGAACCACCGCTTCACGATCTGCGCTTCCTTCCCGCCACGGATCTCCCGGATCCTTCCTTTCTCCACTTCGTAGATCACCGGCTCCGAGACCCGCCCAATGTCCGCCTCACCGCCGCCCGAGATCGCGCCATCGAACACCAACCGCCCATTGATCGTTTCCTCTCTTGGCGCCCAGCCGATCTGACCGGTGAGGAAGTGCCCCCCCGGCGTCTCCGCGATGTGTTCGTTCGCAAAGGGCCGCGAAGGATGGTTCTCGAAAGCAATATCAGTGCCCGCCTTGCTCTTCATCGTCATCTTGCGGGCGTTCTTGGTGATTTCAACGACCTTGTTCTGAAAGGCAATCTGCGCATCTATGTCCACCTCGCCAATACAGCGGATCAACTGCGCGGTTGATAGGCCACCAAGCATGAGGTTGCGCGTGCGTCCGTTGGTCACCGCGCGTTGCCAGGCCGTGCCGTATAGGAGCCACTGATTGTTCAGCTCAATCCAGGCGTCGGCTGCCGGACAGGCGGCAACGAGCGGTGCCGGAAGGTAGGGATCAGCGGCCATGCCATATCCCTTCGGCGTGCTGTGCCAAGCGACCATCACCTTTGCCCCCAGGGCCTCCCCTGCCTTCGCCATCTCCTCCGCAACGCGGAAGTCGCTGATCGAGTCGATGGTGATGAGCAGGTTCTCTCCCGTCGTTACCCGGAGGATCTCTTTGACAGTCTTGTACGCGGCTTTGAAGAGCTCCAAATCAGCTACGGTAGGCATGATCCCTCCTTGTCTCGAGTGTCGGGCAGACGCACTTCGCCCGACCTGCAGATTCTAAGTAGGGGGCGCTCACGCTGCAAAGCTTGGCGGGGAAGGCCTGAGCATGCCGAGGAGTCCCTTCCTCCTTCATGCCGCGCCTTGTCTCGTTGGCACATCGCCAAGACGTCCGCGACAAAGGGCATCCTGACTACTGTTGACTCCGCGTCGTCTCCGCATGGACTTTGCTGGAGCAGATTGGGACTGGACAACCTTGTGGCGGTTCCGGACGATCTGACATTCCGCTACTCGCGGCGGTCCTTGACGAATGCGATCTTGACATCACCTAAAGCGACCGCTAGGCTCCACTGATTCCACAAGTGTGGGATGGAGGCGAGGTCGTGTCGGAACTGGTATCCTGTACTGCCGGTGGAGAGGATACTGGCGCAGACCGCCCCGTCTGTTCGTGAGCAACTCGCGAGACGAGGAGGTGACTGCAACTACCGCCCAGGCAACCGGTGTAGAAGAGGGCTTCCTGTTCGCGGAGGCATGCTTGAGCGGGAGCAGGAAAGAAGCTCGGCGTCCCTGGGCGGTGGCGCTGCCCCGAACATCGACCACAAGCTGGTTGACCATTCTTCGGACTGAGACAAAAGCGGTGGACCGCCAGATTCGGAAGAATAGGAGGAAACTATGCCGCAGATGTACGAGCTAGAGTTGGGCAAGGCGGGGTACATCGTCGCCCATGACATGTGTCGAATCCGCAAAGGCGAGTCAGTCCTCATCACCGTTGACTCCGCGATGGACTTCAAGCCGGTCGAGGAGGTGGCCAAGGCGGCAGAGGCGGCCGGGGGAAAGGTGCTTGTCGCTTGGCACTCGACACCACGGGGCTACGGCAAGGTTGCCGACCCCCAGCTCCCGCTTTCCCTGAAGGCGGCGATCCCTGCGGCCGACGTCTGGATTGAGTTCAACAATCAATGGCTACTCTACTCCACGCCGTGGATCGAGGCGATGTCTAACCGTCGAACCCGCTACCTCTTTCTCGGCGGACTGAATTGCGAGCGTGTGGTGCGTTGCATCTCCCGACTGGACATGGATCTACAGGAGAGATTCCAGAACAAGGTCGTGGAGCTTACGCACCAGGCGTCCCGGATGCGGGTGACGACTGCCGCGGGCACGGACGTCTCCTTTGAGAACGTTCCGAGTCGGCCGATCACAAACGAGCTTAGAGCAGACACCCCGGGCCCGCACTTCCTCGTAGGGCAGATTGGGTGGGCACCTCTGGAAGAGAGCATTAACGGCACGATTGTGTTCGACGGATCGTTCTCTGGTGGCGGAGAAGCTGACCTGGGAATACTGAACGAGCCCGTCAACCTGACCGTGGAGAAGGGGAAGATCAGGGACGTCCAGGGCGGCGCGGAGGCCAAGAAGGTGAGCGATTGGCTGCGCGCACTCGGTGACCCCAATATGTACAACCTGGCCCACATCTGCTATGGCTTCAATCCAGGCGCCATTCTGACTGGGTTGTGCACGGAGGATGAGCGCGTGTGGGGGTCGACGGAATGGGGACACGGCTACCAGGGACCGATGTTCGAGGGCAAGCTGCCCGAGGCCATGTCGCATGCCGACGGGATATGCCTGAACTCCACAGTGTGGCTCGACAAGACTCTCCTCCTGAAGGATGGAAAGGTGGTTCATGCCGAACTCGTTGAACTGGCCCAAGGCATGGGTAAGTGAGCAGAGTGTGAGACGGCAGCATAGATAGGGTGGTCTGCGGGATCGATGCAACGCCTGGCGCTGTGGCCACCCAGGCCCCAACTAGACGGCAGCTCTAACAAGGCACAACGTTGGCGGCAGTCGGTGCGTGCGACATGGGCCTTGCCTCCACCGCCGTGATGCCTAGTGGCGAGGTTGGCGAGAGTGAGTCGCCCTTGGACACAGGCAGGCTCCTCAATGAGTGAGCGAGTGCCCCCAGTGATCTGCAGGCCAATCGGGTTCGATCCAGCGTACCAGTTCAGAACCTGTCCCACTGGGTCACCCGGTTCAATGACCTTGGAACCCAGTTCGAAAGTAGTCCACCAGGGTGTGCTTCACGGCACGCAGAGCGATTCAAGCACTTCGGCCGTCAGCCACTTGGCAGTTCGAAAGTCGTCCGCTAGACTCCACCACGCTGGAAAACATCTACAGATCGGCACTCCAGTCTGAGGAGTCCAGCGTACTTCGAACAACAGACTGTGTGGTGTTAAGGAACCGCTATGCGGATACCGAAGAGAGCACCTCCGATTGGAGTGGTCGCACAGCTCTCATTCGAGTAGTTAGAGTCGCCAGCGCCGTTGTAGGCACGCACACGGAGCAGTACGTCGTCGCACTGCTCAGCCCCGCGGGGGGGGTCGTCCGGGTGACCCTGGCGACGAACAGACCGGCCGGGATTACGGGCTCGAGGAGTCCGTGCCGCGGGCGCGCTGGGACAAAAGCACGTCAGCCGTCGCGCTCCTTCCAGGCTAGGGGAGGGCGTCGTCCCGCTTCTCTTGGGGAGAACGACGCGCTCGGTGGTCCCGTCTCGCCCCTCTCTTCAGGAGTCCCTCGAGAAGGGCGAGCTTCTCCTCCATGAGAGCTCGCGTACGCGCCTCCAGGTTCAGTCGCAGAAGGGGCTCCGTGTTCGAAGGACGAAGGTTGAACCACCAGTCGTCGTAGTCGACGGAGAGCCCGTCCAAGTGGCTGACGCTGCCGTCCTGGAACTGCGCTTCCACCCTCTCCATGGCTCCCCTCAGGTCGGCGGCCGGGAAGTTGATCTCACCGGTGTGCGCGTACTTGCGCAGGGGTTCGACGAGTGACGCGAGAGACGCCCCGGACCTGGCAGCGGCCTGGAGGACCAGAAGCATGGCCATGATTCCGCTCTCGCAGTAGAAGAAGTCCGCGAAGTAGAAGTGGTACGAGAGCTCACCGCCAAACAAGGTCGCTTCCTGCCTCATTAGGGCCTTGATGAATGAATGCCCAACGCGAGTCTTGACCGGGCGCCCCCCGTGTGCGCGGATGACCTCGGGGACCACTCGGCTTGAGCGCAGATCGTAGAGGATCACGCCTGGGCCCCTCTCCTCGAGGAGCGCCGTTGCGATAAGCGCAGTCAGCAAGTCTCCCCGCACTCGTTCGCCTCTCTCGTCCAGGAACGCGACTCGGTCGGCATCTCCATCGAAGGCAACGCCAATGGAGTGGGGTTCCGCTGCCATCGCCTCTCGCAGGCTTGCAAGGTTCTCGTCCTTGCTGGGATTCGCTTCATGGTGCGGGAATCGTCCATCGAGCTCGAAATAGAGGTCCTTGTGACTGATCTCCTGGGTGTCGAGTATCCCGGGCAAGATTGCGCCGGCCATGCCGTTGCCGGCATCGATGACGACGGGCCGATCGAACGCAACATGAAGACGCTCCCTAAAGAAGGCGCGATAGCGTTCGTTCAGGTTCTCGCGCCTGCAAGAGCCCCTACTCGCAGGCTTCGAGGCAGGTGTCACGAAGGCCCGCTCGCGAATGGCAGCGAGTCCCGAATCGGAGCTGATCGGGATCGCTTCCTCGCGGACGAACTTGAACCCGTTGTACTTCGCCGGGTTGTGAGAAGCGGTAATCATGACCCCACCGGCGGCCCCGAGTGTGTTGACGGCAAAGTAGAACATAGGTGTGCTGCTGAGACCGATGTCAACGACATCCATCCCGCCAGTTAACAGACCGTCCGCGAGCGCGGCGAAAAGAGGCTCAGAGCTAGGGCGCATGTCCCTGCCCACCACGACACCTCTCCCTTCTCCGAGGAGGGGGCTCTGCGCGAAGCCCATCCCGATGCGGTAGGCTGCCTCCTCGTCCAGCTCGTCCGGGTAGATTCCACGAACGTCGTAGGCCTTGAACAGCTCCTGTCCCATGTTTGCCTCTCCTCCCGGCCGGACGGCTGACTTGCCGTGAGACCGCCAACACACTACTCACCCCTCGTTCCACGCGCAATCTCCTGTTGCCGGACGCCGGGTTCACCCGACCGGTCCCGTGCGGGGTCTGCCCGGCCCACCGGAGGAGAGCCCGCCGCGCGGCAGGATGGGCGGGGGAGCCTCGCCATCCCGGGAGCCCGCGCGCCGTGCTGGCACGACTCGCGCTTGGCCGCAAAGAGCCTCGGCGCTCACGCACACGCTGGTTTCCGCAAACGAGAAGAATCCTGATCGACACGCTGGCCGACGCAGGCCGCAGCAGGGGGCTTCGTCCGGGCCACGGCCTAAAGAGCGGCGTCGAAAGCGACGTTGGAGAGCCCCTCGCCGGAAGCGGCGAACACACAACACTCGGCGGGACCCAGCTCCAGAAGCATCCTTCCCTTGATAATGCGGCCATTCCGCCCTTCGACGGAACCGTGCCCAAGCTCCCACGCAGGAGCCAGGACAACGCTTGCCGTCTGCGGATGGTCTGCGTCCGTGTTCGCCGTCACCACGAGCCTATCGCGCCCCCGCGCCCTGGCGAACGCAATCACGTGGGGGTTCCCGGTCCCAAGGGACATCAGCGTCTCCGCGGATGGGTCAATGATGAGATCCTCCCAGCGAGATCGGACCTTCAGAGCTGCGCGGACAAAGGCAGGGAGCGTGGCCATGCGGTCCCATCCGTATGCACACGGGCTGTACAAGGCGAGCCTGTCCGTCGGATAGCCCGATAGCTCCGCGGCCGAGAAGTCAAGGCCGGTATTGACTGGCAGCTCTTCACCAAGCTCAAACCCCGAATGTACGAACGGAATCCCGGGAAGAAAGCACCCGATCGCCCACGCCAACCGCGACCGCAGCGCGCCGCCCGGTCGGCTCGCGCATCGCGGCGTGTCATGAGTTTCCGGAGTCATGAAAAACGGTATGGGTAGTCCCTCCCGCGCAAGCCGGGGGATGAACTCGTCTCGCAGGTAGTCGGGGCGGTGGACCGCCCACCAGTAGTTGCCGACGACGGCGTTGTACCCCTCCTCCCGGCTTGCCTGCTCAATGGTGAAGTCCTCATCGTAGAAGGCGAAGTTGGGGTCGAGGGACCGTGCGGCTGCCACCATGCGCTGTTTCAATGGCCTCGGCAGAGAGTGTCCCATGTCCACCATGACGCCATCGATTCCGAACGTCTCCTGATAGTGCGGGATGATCCCAACGATCCGCTTCCACAGCGGTTCCACCGCGTGCTCGGGGCGGGAGAGCCGCGTGTCGTACATCCGTAGGGTGTTGTACGCCATGTAATTGAACCCGGGGTGGTCGTACAGACGCAGGTACGTCACGTCTCCCCACGGGGGCTGCGGGTCGTCGGGCGGCCAGTCCGCAAACGCGCCCGGGATCCTCACGTCGGTGCCATCTTCGAGCGTCCCGATCCACCCATGACCGACCCGACGAACCCTCCCGGGAAGAGGCGGCGCCCGGAAAAGCCTTCTGTAGCCCTCATGAGGCGCCGGAAGGTCGGTCAGATCGCCCCGGCCGACCCGTGACGTGATCTCCGCAAGCTCGCTGGCGGTAAAGAGTGGACTCCCATACGCCGCTTCAGTGAGGTCTCCCTGGCGTCGATCAGCGGTCTGGGCCTGGATCCAGTAGAACCATTCCGGATGTTCGCTGGCCCACGCGGCATCCTTGGCGCTCGTCCGAAAGACGAACTCCGCGACGACGCGAATCCCCAAGTGATGAGCGGCCTCCACGAATGCCGCGAATTCCGTTTCAGCGCCCAAGCGCAGTGCTGGCTCGGCGAGGAGGTCGTCGAGCCGGTAGGGATCTCTGATGGCGTAGGCCGAGCCCAGCTGGCCCTTCCTACCGTCCTCGCCGATCTGCGTGACCGGCAGAAGCTGCACGACATCGCAGCCCAGCCATCGAACGTAGGGAAGAAGGGCGATCGACTTGAGGAAGGTTCCTGTCTCTCGGAACCCGTCCCCGTTGGCGGGAACGTCGATGGCGCCGTTCCCGTCGTGGTCGAACGCTGTGCTGGCCCGGACGAACAGGTTGTAGACCACCGCCCGGCGGCTCCACTCGCCGCCAACCCCGCCACGGGTCAGTGGCTGCACTGGGGAGCTCTGGATCTGCGAAATCCGCTCCATGTAGAACCTGAACGGGTCGACGGCGATCGCTCGTGCAGGCTCGGTGGCGGGATCGACCCACAGACTGGGGATCCGATAGGCTGGCAGCCGCTCCGCTCTGTCCGTGAGTCCTTCGCGAAGGCGCGCCTTGACCGCATCAAGCGCTTTCATGAGGTTCGCTCCTTGCTGGGCTCGTGATGCTCCTCCAAGCCACCAACCCCCGTCGCTTCCTTGGAGTTCATCATAGAGGCGTCCTGCTGCCCCGTCCACGGCAGACAGCCATGGCCGCGGGAGCCTCCGCTCGCGCATCCCCAAGGCCCGCGCTCCCATCCGGCAGGCGTCTCACCCACCACGGTCTTCCTCGCAACCAAGGGCTGGTCTGATCTCGTGACCACCGAATCCGGTTCGGTCGCCCTCCCCTCGGCGCAAAGGACTCCGGATTCTGCGTGTGTATCCACCCTGGCTCCCCGAGGCCGAGGCGCTAGCCCTGCGCTATGACCCGCTCGTAGAGGGCTACGTACCGGCGAGCCGACGCGTCCCATGACAGATCCTGACGCATCCCTCTCTGCTGGAGGCGCCTCCAGGCCTCGGGCGCCGACCGATACACCTCCAGGGCGCGGGCTAGCGCGGCGAGCATGGCCGCCTCGCTGTACTCGCTGAAGAGAAAGCCAGTCCCGGCTTCGCTGCCCGCGTCGTACTCGGAAATCGTGTCCTCGAGCCCACCTGTGGCGCGAACCACCGGGACTGCGCCGTACCGGAGGGAATACATCTGGTTCAACCCACACGGCTCAAAGCGCGACGGCATGAGGAAGATGTCGCAAGACCCTTCGATGCGGTGAGCCCAGGTCTCGGAGAAAGACAGCTGAGCCGAGACCCGACGGGGATACTGCGCCGCCTTCTCACAGAAAAACGCCTCAAAGCGCGGGTCTCCGGTTCCCAAGAGGACGAACTGGATCCCGAGTGACATGATCCGCGGGAAAGCAGGCATCACAAGATCAAACCCCTTCTGCTCTGCCAACCGGGAGATCATCCCCACGACCGGGACGTTTGCGTCCGGGTCAAGGCCGAGCTCGCTCTGCAGCCTGCGCTTGTTCTCGCGCCTCCCGGAGAGATCGCCCGCCGAGTACGCGACCCAAAGATGTGGATCTCGCTTCGGATCCCAGACAGACGTATCCACCCCGTTCAAGACCCCAACCAGGTCGCCTCGCCGACCCCGGAGATCCTGCTCGAGTCCCTCCCCGCGGTCGAGGATCTCGGCAGCGTAGGTCGGAGACACGGTCGTGAGAAGGTCAGCCTGGCGGATCCCCCCCTTCAGGAGATTCACGGTCCCGCGGTCCTCGAACGAACGGAGAGCCTCCGGGGACAGCCCTGTGACAGGCCCCTGTGAGGCCGGGAAGACTCCCTGATAGGCGAGATTGTGGATGGTGAGCACGGTCTTCGTACCTTGCGAGAAGGCGCCCCCTCGAGTGGTACGAAGGTAGGCGGGGATGAGAGCCGTGTGCCAGTCGTTGGCATGAACGATGTCTGGAAGCCAGCTGACCGCCTCGCACAGCGCGAGACTCCCGCGCGACAGAAAGGTGAAGCGCGCCAGCGCGTCCGCGTATTCCCGTCCCTCCCCGTAGATCTGAGGGCGATCGAAATAGGGATCGTGGCCAAGGAAGTTGATCGGGACCTCGCTCTCGGGGAGTCTTGCGGCAAACGTGACGCAGTCCTTGGCCTCTCCGCCCACAGGAACGGTGAACCGGACGAGTTCCCGCAAGCTAGGTGTCCCTACAACGCTCCGGTACTTCGGCATGACGACCCGGACGTCGGCGCCATGCTCGGCCAAGGCACGCGGAAGAGCAAGGGCAACGTCAGCGAGCCCGCCAGCCTTCGCAAAGGGCGCGACCTCCGCTGAGACGAATAGAACGCGCACACACCACCTCCATCATGGACGATACAAGACTCCCACACCGGTATCAAACCAGAGCGGCGACGAGCCGCCGGGCGAGCTATCGCGCCACATCCTTCTTCTCGTCGGGAACGTCCACCGCCAGTTGGTCGCCCAAGAGGGTGAAGCGCTCGAGCCAATGTGCTGCGACGGCGTCTCCGGTCTTGGCGCGGGCCTGGAAAGCAAGGTACCCACCGCGGGCGATGCCGTAGTACAGGTTCTGCGCCGTCCACAGGTCTACGTCGAGCGCGACGGATCGCGGCCAGGACATGACGGAGATCAGGTCCTCAAGAAGTGCCGGATCATCCGGATCTGCGGCAAGCCGACGCATCCCGCTCCCCAGGCGGTGCGTCACCGCAAGGCTCAGTCCGGGCCGGTTGAGCGTGGCCCTCCACGCTTCGGCCTGCCGGATGGCCTCACGGAGACGCTCAAGGTCAAGCGAAGAGGCCCCGATCGCCTTGCGGGCGTCGTCGTCCAGGATGACCGTGGCCAGGGCGAGGAGAGTCTTCGGCAACGGCGTGCCCGTCTCGCCGAGGAGACGCATCAGCGGATACTGGAGCGCATAGCGCCGCCGCCAGTCGGCTTCCAGGTCGGCGCCGCTCGATTCGGCCATTCGTTCCAAGACTCTACGCTGCACCTCGCGGAAGAGAGAGAACCGTGTAGGCCGAGTTCTTGAAGTGATGATCAATCAGTCTCATCGACTCGCGGAAGTCCAGAGCGGGTGAAAGCCTGCACCAACTCTCCTGCCAGAAGAGGATACTCCTCGTCGTTCCGCGCAGGGCGAGCGCCAACGACAAGGTTCACGTCTCCGGTATCGACGACGGCATAGAGAACTCCCATGGTCTCCTCCGTCGTGGGGAACGTCGCCTGCGCGCGGCCGACCGTCAGCCGAGCCCGCCCTGCGTCGCGCCGGACGCGCTCTACGAAATCGATCGAGTGACCCTAGAAGAGCGTTCCGGTCTGCTCTGGCTCGCCCTCGGAGACGAGGGCACGGTGAGCCAGCATCTTGGGCAGGTCCGCGACGGCTGGACGAACGAAGTGCTCGAAGATCCTCCGCCCATTCCCGTTCTCGGGGACATTGCTCTGTGCACGCTCCAGGATGGCGAGGAAGCCGGCTTCGGAACCTGGGCCAAAGAGCCCCTCGGCCAGCTGCATCGCGCGCCCAGCGTACTGAAGGATCTGAACCGTCTCCAGACCTGCGAGATCGTCGAAGAACCACCCACAGCTCGTGTACATGAGCATCGCGTGACGCTGCATCTCAAGAAGCTTGAGAGCTTCGACCCGCTCCGCGGGAGTCAGGGGATGGCTGGCGTGCGCTTGCAGGAACCCGTCCGTCCCTTCGCGAGTACGCTTCAGGATCACATCCACGTAGTTGTCGCGGGCACTCCAAGGATCCGCCAGCAGAGCTTGGCCGCGAGCCACGTACTGAGAAACCAACACATCGCGCAGCCAGTCCATCGCCTGTCGCAAGGGGGCGCGCCACTCTTGATTCCAACCGGGATGCTTTCCCGAACTACATCCACAGTTGCTCCGCCACCGCTCGACGCCATGCGGGCAGCTCCACGAGCTGCCCTCCAGGATGGCCACCTCGTGGGTGGGAGGATGACGCTCGAGGGCTTCGGCGTAGTTGGTGACCCGGATCTGACTCCTCCTACCCAGCTGATCGAGCACGTAGGCGAGCGCCATGTCGCCGAAGCGGTGGTGATGGCCGTAGACTTCACCGTCCGTGGCAATGTGAACGAGCTGTGGGCGATCGGCCCGTCCTGAGAAGCCTCCGAGTAGCCGCTGCAGGAAGTTGTCTCCGCTGTCGAGAAGGCGCCCGAAAGAAACGTCCTGCGCGATCGCCTGGTCGTAGAAGAAGACCGCGAGGGTTCCGCCGGAAGGAAGGTGGACGACGTAGGGCATGGTCGTGTCGACGCGCCCGCCCGCGACATCGTGCCAGTCCCGCCCACCCTCGGACCGCACGCGGAGCGCCTGATGAGGTGCCAGAATCGTGAAGCGGATCCCTTGGGAGGCGAGAACTCCCAGCGTCTCGATGTCTACGGCAGTCTCGGGAAGCCACATTCCCTCAGGCTGGCGCCCGAACCGGTGCTCGAAGTCCCGGACCCCCCACCGGACCTGAGTCCTCTTGTCTGGCAGGTTGGCCAACGGGAGGATCATGTGACTGTACGCCTGTGCGATGGCCGATCCGTGCCCGGAGAAGCTGCGCTGGCTTTCCCGGTCCGCCCACAGGATCGCTTCGTATACCTGCGTCGCGTTTTGCTCGAGCCACGAGAGGAGGGTCGGGCCCATGTTGAAGCTGATCTTCGCGTAGTTGTTGACGATTTGTTCGATGTGACCACGCCCATTCAGGATGCGGGAGGCCGTGTTCGCAGCGTAGCACTCCGCGTTGATGCGCTCGTTCCAGTCGTGGTAGGGGTAGGCGGAATCCTGAGGCTCAATCGCCTCCAGCCATGGGTTCTCTCGCGGGGGCTGGTAGAAGTGGCCGTGGATACAGACTGCACGTTCGGCAGTCACCGCGCCCGCTCAGGTCCGCCGTCTCGCGGTGCCGCCGGAGGAAACGTACCAGGCCGGGCATCGTGACTTTCAGCCGCTAAGCCCTGAGACGGAACGTCCTCCTCACGCAGGAACACGACCGCCAGGGGAGGAAGGGTCAGGGTGAGCGAATGGGGGCGGCCGTGGAACGGCTCCGCTTCCGAAAGAACCCCGCCGAGATTTCCCAGACCCCTTCCCCAGTACTCCAGCGCGTCGCTGTTGAGGATCTCCCGCCAGAACCCCGGCCTGGGCACTCCGACTCGATAGCCGAAGCGCGGCACCGGTGTAAAGTTGCAGACAGCGACAAGGCGCTGCTTCTCCTCCCGTCCGTTGCGGATGAGGCTGACCACCCCGGCGTCCGCGTCGCTGGAGTCAATCCATTCGAACCCCGCGGGGTCCGTGTCGAGGGCGTGCAGTGCTTCCTCGCGGCGATAGAGGTGGTTGAGGTCTGTCACCCACTGCTGCAGCCTGCGATGAGGCTCCCATTCCAGGAGCTTCCAGGCGAGAGAGCCCTCGTGGGTCCACTCGTCCCACTGCCCAAATTCGCCGCCCATGAACAGGAGCTTCTTCCCAGGCTGTGCGTACATGTAGCCGAAAAGAAGACGGAGATTGGCGAACTTCTGCCAGTCGTCGCCGGGCATCTTCCTGATGAGTGACCCTTTGCCGTGCACGACCTCGTCGTGGGAGAGCGACAGGACGAAGTTCTCGTGAAAGGCATACAAAAGGCGGAACGTAAGGAGGTTATGCTGATACTTGCGGTGGATCGGGTCCTTCGCCATGTACTCGAGCATGTCGTGCATCCAGCCCATGTCCCACTTCATGCCGAACCCCAATCCCCCAACGTGCGTGGGTCGGGAAACCATCGGCCAGGCCGTCGACTCTTCAGCGACCATCTGCACTTCGGGGTAGGTCGCGTAGACGACCTCGTTCAAGCGCCGAAGGAAGGCGATGGCCTCAAGGTTTTCTCTCCCTCCATGCGAATTGGGGATCCACTCGCCTTCCTTGCGTGAATAGTCGAGGTAGAGCATCGACGCCACGGCGTCCACTCGCAGACCGTCGATGTGATAGCGGTCGAACCAGAACAGAGCACTGCTGATCAGGAAAGCAGGCACCTCAGACCGCCCATAGTTGAAGATAAAGCTGTCCCAGTCGGGATGGACGCCCTTCCGCGGATCGTCGTGTTCGTAGAGATGGGTCCCGTCAAAGAAACCAAGGCCATGCTCGTCCCGGGGAAAGTGCGAGGGAACCCAGTCCAGGATGACCCCGATCCCGCGCTGGTGCAGAGTGTCGATAAGGTACATCAGATCCTGCGGCGACCCGTAGCGACCGGTCGGTGCGAAGTAGCCGGTCACCTGATATCCCCAGGAACCGTAGAATGGGTGCTCCATCACGGGCAGAAGCTCGACATGGGTGAAGCCCAGCCGCTCGACGTACTCAGCCAGGCGTGGAGCAAGCTCTCGATACGAAGGAAGTGACCGCTTGTCGCTGCCACTCTGCATCCACGAGCCCAGATGGACTTCGTAGACGGCGATCGGCGCGGCGAGCCCGTTGTGCGTGCCACGCTCCTCCATCCAGAGCTGATCGTGCCATACATGCTCCAGGTTCCACACGATGGACCCGTTCGCCGGCGGGGCCTGCGAGGAGAACGCGAAAGGATCCGCCTTGTCGGCGTGGTACCCCGCGACTCTGGACTGGACGTGGTACTTGTACGTCGCTCCTGGGCCAACTCCGGGGACGAAGCCTTCCCAGACTCCCGAGTTGCCCCTCGCGCGGAGAGGATTCCCGAGCCGATCCCAGCCGTTGAAATCACCGATCACGGATACTCTTTCTGCATTCGGGGCCCAGACAGCAAAGCACGTCCCGCTCCGGCCGTTGTGCGTCATCGGGTGCGCCCCAAGCTTCTCGTAGAGCCGGTAGTGGGTTCCCTCTCCGAGCAAAAAGAGATCGTCATCCGTGAGAAGCGACCAAGCCAGTCGATCGCGCATACCCATCCTCCTGCCGGAAGGCCGCTCGCCAGGGCGCCCGCCTGGCAGCCTCCATCACCCTGCAACCTCGGTCCCTTGCTGGAGTGTACTGCCCTGGCAAGCCTCTTACAACGATGCCGCGGGTCGGTTCTCGACCTCACCGAACGAAACCAGGTGCGCCGGACCGAATTGACCGAGGCGTCACCGTGCGCTAAAAAGGTGGTGAGAAGGCGGGCCGTCCGTCGTCTCGCTGATCGGGAGGGGAGCAACCATTCCTGATGTGTTGACCTTCGTTCTGGCGGGAGGAAGAGGTGAGCGCCTCTATCCTCTAACCCGCGATCGCGCCAAGCCGGCCGTCCCCTTCGCCGGCCACTATCGAATCGTCGACTTCACGCTCTCCAACTGCATGCATTCTGGTTTGCGAAGGGTCTTCGTTCTAGTCCAGTACAAGTCGCTCTCCCTCGGGGAACACATCCGAGAGGGGTGGGATATCCTGCCCTCGGTGCTCGGTGAATCCGTGGAGACAGTTGCTCCACAGCAGCGGATCTACACCGACTGGTACCTGGGGACGGCTGACGCGATCCACCAGAACTGGTACTGCGTAGAGAGGTACACCTCGGCTCAGGGACTGCCGTCCGCGATCCTCGTCCTTGCCGGCGACCACGTGTACAAGATGGACTACAGACCGATGCTCTCCTTCCACCAGACGAAATCCGCTGATGTGACAGTAGCAGCCCTCCGCGTCTCTCGCGAGGAGACGCGCGCCAAGCTTGGAACTCTAGTCACCGACGTGGACCACCGAGTGATCGCCTTCGAGGAGAAGCCTCTGGAGCCCGTTGAGGTTCCCGATGCGCCGGGTTCATGCCTCGCGTCGATGGGCATCTACGCATTCCGGCCCAGCACGCTTCGCGAGGCGCTGTGCGAGGACGCGGGGAACTCCGAGTCCAGGCACGACTTCGGTAGGGACCTGCTGCCGGCCCTGGTCAAGACAGGGAGGGTGTACGCCTTCCCCTTCGAGCTCGGGAACCGCAACCCTACCGTCTACTGGAGGGACGTGGGGACTCTGGATGCGTACTTCGCGGCGCACATGGACCTCGTCGGTGCCTCTCCCCGTCTTGACATCCACGACCGAACGTGGCCGATCCTCACGGTCAGGAAACCTTGGGTACCAAGCCGCATAGCCTGCGTGGAGCCGGCGAGTCAGGTGACGATCGTCGATTCCCTTCTTTCTTCCGGCTGCAGTGTGTGCGGCGGAACGGTCATTCGATCGGTCCTTTCGCCCGGTGTGTACGTGGGCGACGGGACCACGGTCGAGGACTCGATCCTCCTGGACCAAGTCATCATCGGGAGCCACGCCCGCGTCCGCCGGGCCATCATCGACAAAGGGGTCTGCATTCCCGAGAGAGCGATGATCGGTTATGATCCCGGCGAGGATTCGCGACGTTACGTGGTGACAGAGGGGGGAATCACCGTGATCCCCAAGGTTGAGTTCGCGGCCGAAGGAGAGAAATGCCCGAGTTGAGACGCGGTCCCATCTGGGAGCACTGGGTCATCCTCGCTCCGGAACGGGCCAAACGCCCATCCGACTTTCGTACACCCGAACGTCCCGCCCTGAAGCAGGAAGCAGCCAGCTGTCCGTTCTGCCTCGGCAATGAGCACATGACCCCTCCCGAGATCAGTCGCATCGCCGGCCCGGACGGGAGCTGGAGGGTGCGAGTGGTGCCGAACAGATTCCCTGCACTCCAGGACTACCCGGAACTCGGACGAGAGGCGGTAGGGGGCTTCTTCGACCGCATGAAAGGCGAAGGGACCCACGAGGTCGTGATCGAAACCCCGGAGCACGAAAAGGGGCTTCCGGACTTGCCCGACGAACAAGTCAAGGCGGTAGTCGACATGTACGCCAGTCGGCTGCGGGAGCTGATGCGGAACCACTGGTACCGGTACATTCTGCTGTTCAAGAACCATGGTCGTGAAGCGGGCGCCTCGCTCGCCCACGCTCATTCCCAGATCATCGCGACTCCCGTGGTCCCGCTGTCGGTTCGCGGCCGGTTGGAGAACGCGAGGATCTACTACGAGAGCAAGGAACGATGCCTGTTCTGCGACGTCGTTCTGGAGGAGATCCGTAACGGGGAGCGCACCGTGGAAGAGGTCGACGGGTACGTGGTCACTGCCCCTTACGATTCGCGGTTCCCGTTTGAGTTGTTGATCTACCCCCGTCTGCACTCCCACGACTTCACCGCTATCACCGAGGTCCAGAAAGTCGGGTTGGCGCGCGCGCTGAAGCGGACTCTCCTGCGTCTGAGGACCCTGTTGGGCGACGTCCCCTACAACTTCGTCCTCCAGACCGCTCCCAACCCAATCCCAAGACCTGGGAAGCCAGGATACTGGGCGACCCTGCAGTACGACTATCATTGGATGATCGAGATCATCCCCCGTCTGACCCAGGTCGCAGGGTTCGAGTGGGGAACGGGCTTTTACATCAACCCGATGCCGCCGGAGGACGCGGCGCGCCACCTGCGCGAGACAGAGCTCCCAGAGTAGAAGCAGGCGAGCGGGAGACGCGCCCCCTTGTTCAGGTGAGTCTGCTCTGACCCGCGGCGTACCGGCCCGCATGCACCTCACTGCACGTTGAGGGCTTCTAGTATCTCGGTCGTCGGCCACACAGCAGTTCGAAAGTCGTCCGCCAGACTCCACTTCCGGCTCCGTTGGTAGAGGCAGCGGTTTCACCTCCGGCGAAGGAGCCTCGTGGAGCGGATGGGCGGAGCCACTGTCGCGTTTCCTTTCTGTGTTCTTCACCTCCCTTGACAAGCGATTCTCTCCGGGCGAGAATATGAATGAACGTTCATTCATGCGGAGGCGAGGATGGCGAAAGATCCAGGCAAGGAGGAGTTGATCCGCGAGGCGGCGGTCCACGTCTTCTCGCGCAAGGGGTTCCACAAGGCGCGGGCGGAGGAGATCGCCGAGGAGGCCGGCGTCGCGGTGGGGACGATCTACAACTACTTCAAGAGCAAGGCGGACATTCTCCTTTCCATCTTCAAGGAGGAGTTTGAAGACCAGATGCGCTTCTACGAAGAGTTGCAGAAGAGCGCTCTCCCTGTGCCAGAGCAGATCCGCCGCATCCTTCAGGCGCACTTCTCCCTCCTCAACGAGCGGCAGGAGCTAGCGAAGGTCCTCGTCCAGGAGCGGTTCAACTGGAGCGGCGAGCTTGGGGAGAAGCTTGCAGACCTCTATCGGGGAATGCTCGGCCGGATCGAGGCGCTCGTCCGCGAGGGAGTGGAGGAGGGTTGGGTGCGGTCGTGCAACCCGCGCATCACGGCGCTTGCCCTGTTTGCGATCGTGGAGTCGATCAGCACCTGCGGGATCATCTACCCTGAGGAGGAAGGGCATGGGCTCCTCCAGACGGCCCCCTCGGAGCTCGCCCGCCTTATCTGGGACGGGCTGAAGAAAGGGGAGAGCGCGTGACGACCGATTTCCTTTCCTTCTCTTGCCTTGAGAGGAGGCTCCTTCGATGAGGAGGGCCTACGAGTGGATTGCCGATCATCCCTACCGCGTGATCGGCCTCATCCTGTGCATCACCGTGGTCTTCCTCGCCTTCATCCCGCGCCTGGCGATCGACACCGACTTCTCGCACTACATCGACCAGAATGACCCCGCCCTCGTCGCAACGCGGCGGGCCGAGGACCGCTATGGGGCTCAGTCGCTCTTGATGGTGGCGGTTGAGAATGTGCAAGGGATATTCAATCAGGCGACCCTGACGAAGATCGCCGAGATGCAGGGCGAGTTAGAGACAATCGCGGGGGTGGAGGAGGTCACCGGACCCCTGAACGCTCAGATCATCACGGGTACGGAGACCTCGCTCCGGGTCAGCCCGGCCGCTCCCGGCGGGGCCGCCCCCGTGACGGCGGAGGAGATGGCCGCCTACCGCGACCGGGTCCTCGCAAGCAACACGGCCCGCGGCTACGTCGTCGCCTCAGACGGGCAGGCGGCCGCGATCGCGATCCGGTTTGAGGCCGGGGTGAACGAACTCGCGGTGACCGAGAAAGTCGCCTCGATCGTCAAGGGGTACAACTCGCCTCCGGACCGTGTGCACATCATCGGGCTTTCCTACATGAACCTCGTTCTCGCGGAGACGATGACCAAGGACCTGTGGATTCTTCTTCCGCTTGTCATCCTGGCGATCGTCTTCGTCCTGTACCTGAGCTTCCGCAGCGTCCGCGGGATCCTCCTCCCGCTCCTCGTGGTCGTCCTCTCCACAGGCTGGAGCGTGGGCTTGATGGGGATGGTCAAGGCGCCGCTCACGATCATCTCCTTCATCCTGCCGGTGATCCTCCTGGCGATCGGGATCGCGTACGGGATCCACGTCCTGAATCGCTTCTACGAGGCGATCGACTCTGGAATGGATCGGCGGACGGCCGTGGTCGAGACGGGACTCCAAATGCTGGCGCCCGTCTCCATGGCCGGGTTGACCACCGTGGCTGGCTTCCTCTCGCTTCTCAACTCCGTCCTCGTCCCGCAGCGCGACTTCGGCCTGCACGCGGCGATGGGCGTGGCCGTGGCGATGGTTCTCTCGCTTGTCCTCATCCCCGCCTTCCTCTCCCTTCTCCGAGTCCCACGACAGAGGGTGCACCGGAGGGAATCCAGAATCGTCAACCGCGTGCTCTCCGTCTTTCGCTGGCTGATCCTGCGCCATCGCCGCGGCGTGCTCGCCGTCTCCGCGGTTCTCTTCATCGCCTTCCTCTCGGGTCTTTCGATCCTGCGGATCGAGACCTCGGAGAGGGAGTTCCTCGGGGAAGACAGTCCGGTCGTGCAGGCGATGAACGTCTTGGAGCGTCACTTCTCCGGGAGCGGGCAGCTGATGGTCGAGATCGACACCGGCGCTCGCGACGGCCTGAAGGCGCCGGCCCTCCTCTCGAAGATGGTGGAACTCGAGGACTACCTGAAGACGAAGGGGATCCGAAAGACGAGTTCCCTTGCCGACCTCGTGCGGGAGATGAACCAGAAGTTCCACGCCGATGATCCGAGCTACTACGCGATCCCGAAGGATCAAAGGCTTGTTTCTCAACTTCTCCTCCTCTTCACGTTCCAGGGAGGGGACCTCGGGACCATGGCCCTGGGAGATTTCTCCGCCGGAGAGGTAATGGGGCTCTACCCGCCTGGACGAAGCTCGGACCAAGTGAAGCTTGTCCGTGAGGTCGACGCCTATCTTAAGGAGCACTTCCCTTCACCGCTGCAAGCGGAACTCGTGGGGGAGACGCGCGTCACCGCGAGCCTCCATTCTCGGATCTCTCGGAGTCAGATCTCGAGCCTGGTCACGTCGATCGTCTCGTCCGGAGCGATCGTCGCCATCCTCATGGCCTCGGTGGTCGCTGGATTGGTCAGCCTCGTGCCCCTCCTACTCACGATTGCGGTCAACTTCGGAGTGATGGCCTTCACGGGGACTCCTCTCAACATGGCGACCCTGATGGTCTCGTCGATGGCAATCGGTATGGGGATCGACTACGCCATCCACTTCATGTCCCGCTATCGGCGCGAGATCCTCGCCGGGAACGATGCTGAAACAGTCGTGCAGAACACGATCCTAACCACAGGGCGAGGGATCGCCTTCAACGCCCTGTCCCTCGTGTTGGGATTCATCCTGCTCCTCGCCTCGTCGTTCAAGGGGACCCGCGACTTCGGCCTATTCGTCGCCATGACCATGGCAATCAGCGCCCTCTCCGCGTTCACCGTAATCCCAGCGATCCTCACCACCTGGCGGCCGAAGTTCCTTACGCGACGAGACTTGAGGCAAAGAAAGGCCGAGCGGATCACGTTACGCGGGACGATCAACGGAAACGGAGGCAATCATGAATAGCAAGGGATCTATCGTGGCAGTCCTTCTCGCCGCCCTTCTTCTCGCGGTGGGAGCGGTCCGTGGAGCGGGGTCAAGCGGGGACGAGATCCTCGCCCGCGTTGAAGAAGAGGGGGAGTTCCTGGGCCAGGGGAGTCTGATCACGACCTTGAGACTTGAGAATAGCTACCCGGATGGGACCTCGTCAGGCCTCGTGTTAGGGGGCCTGGGAAAGCGCGCGGAGGGAGGAGAGTACGCCCTCTACTACATCCTCGAACCCGAGGGTTCTCGGGGATCGATCTTTCTCTCGCAAGAGCGTGCTGGCGAGAAGTCTCGCATGTGGATCTACTTGCCTCTCTTGGGGAGGCCGGTCGAGTTCGTTTCTGAAGAGGAGCAAGAAGAGAGCTTCTTCGGGAGCGCCTTCTCTAATCAGGACATCGCAAGCCGCGAGATGACGGACGAGTACACCGCCGAAGTGACCGCCGAGGAGACGCTTGAGGTCGGGGATCGCACGCGCCCGGTCTACGTCCTCGCGCTCGTCGCCAAGCCCGGAACGGACGTGCACGATCCGACGGCGACGGTCTGGGTCGACCGAGAGGCGTTCATCGTCCTCCGCGCCGAGTACCGAAATGCGCAGGGGGACGTCGAACGCGGCCTCGAGGTCCTCGCCCTGGGGGAGTTCGAAGGAAGGCTCACGCCGGACCGGCTCGTCGTTCGAGACGTCGTTGGAAAGAGAGCGACCACGGTCGCCTTCCTCGAACGGCAGCGGCCGGCGGCGGACTTCCCAGACGCCCTCTTCGCTCCGGAGAACCTTCCCACCTTCGACCCGACGGTGTACGGGCTTTTGGGCGACTAACGATCCGCGCCGGGAAGTCCGCTCACGAGCGAATCGCGGGCCCGCGGTGCGTTGCATCGAACGAGCCTGGACACTACAATTGCGCCTTGTGCGAGGTGTTTTTTGATGCCAGAGAAAGTTCGGCAGGAGATGCTTGACCACATGAAGCGGACGCTCGACGTCTTCCGGACGAACCTAGGGAAGGTCCAGACCGGCCGCGCCAACCCAGCGATGGTCGAGGACGTCATCGTCGACTACTACGGAGCCCCCACCCCCCTCAAGCAGCTAGCGACCCTCGTTGCCCCGGATCCGGATCTCCTCGTGGTGCAGCCCTACGACAAGACCCAGATGGCCGCCGTGGAGAAGGCAATCCTCGCAGCCGGCCTCGGGCTCAACCCGGCGAACGACGGGAAGATCATCCGGATCAAGATTCCAAAGCTCTCAGAGGAGCGGCGCGAGGAGCTCGTGCGGGTCATCAAGGCGCGGGGAGAGGAGGCGAAGGTCGCCCTGCGCAACATCCGCCGCGAGGCGAACGAGAAGCTCGACCGGATGAAGGACGACGGCGCGATCTCAGAGGACGACTACCGCCGCCAGCGCGAGAAGAACGACGAGGCGATTCAGGAGTACTCGAAGAAGGTGGACGAGCTGGTGGAGGCGAAGAATAAGCAGCTCCGTATTATCTGATGCACCCCGAGCCGTCACAACACGGCATGCGTAGCCCGCTTAGGTCGGAGTTTGTTCAGGTTTTTCACATCCCCAGCGTCCTCGGCATCTGCGCGTGCGCCGCGATCCTCCTCGCGGCGGTGGGCGAGGGGCGCGCCGCGATCGGAATCGGGGTTGGCCTTTTCCTCTTCATCCTGAACGCCTTCCTCCTATACAGGGCGGGCCGGTCTGTCGTCCGGGCGGGTTCGCGCGGGAAGGGGGCCGCTCTTGCGGGTCTCTCTAGCTTTGGTAGAATTCTTCTTCTCGCGGTCGCCTTGGCCTTCGTGGCGAGGTGGGACATACCGGCGTTTCTTTCGAGCTCGGGGAGTCTCCTCTTCTGCCAAGGCAACCTGCAGGTAGTCTCCATCTTGAGGAAGGGAAGAGCGCGATGGACGAACACCTAGGGGAGAGGCTCGTCCTCAACGTCCCGGTAGGGGGATTCTCGCTTGAGTTCAACCTCTTGACCATGATCGCGAGCTGGGTCGTGATCGTCCTTCTCGTTGTCTTGGCTGTATTCCTGCGCCGCGGCTTGAGGCAAGAGATCGAGGAGAAACCAAACCGGGTCCAGGCCCTGGTCGACGCCGTCATGGGCCTCCTAGAGAACCAGTTCCTGGTTGGGTTTGGCTCCGAGCGGGTGGCGAGGGAGCTTTTCCCTTTCATCGGGACCCTATTCTTATTTGTCCTTTTCTCGAACTGGATCTCCGTGGTTCCGTACCTGGGGGGAGCGCCGACGGAGGACCTCAACGTGCCGATCAGCCTGGGCGTCATGGTCCTCGTCATGTCGTACGTCGTGGCCCTTCGTGTCAAGGGGCTGAGGGGATACGTTCGCGGGCGGCTGGAGCCCTTTCCTTTCCTCCTTCCCCTCCACATGATCGGGGAGGTGGGGAGGACAACCTCGCACTCGTTCCGTCTGTTCGGGAACCTCTTCGGTGGAGGAATCCTGATCGTCGTCTTCTCGACCGCCCTCGTGCCGCTCGTCGTGCCCGTTGTACTGAACCTTTTCTTCGGGCTGTTTGTTGGATTGATTCAAGCCTTTGTATTCTCTATGCTTGCGGTCATCTACATTAATACGGCGGTTAGCGAATAGGAGGGACCATGTTACAAGACGCGCAGAATGTGGCGAGCCAGGCCGCCCAGAGCGAGCTGGTGGCGGTGCTTAAGTATTTGGCAGCGGCGCTGTGCATGGCGATCGGCGGCGTGGCCCCGGCGATTGGGGAGATGAACATCGTCGTTCATACCATCGATGGGATCGCGCGGCAGCCGGAGGTGGAGGGCCCGCTCTTCCGGGCCATGATCGTTGGGCAATCGATCCTCGAAACGATCGCCATCTACTGCCTGATCGTCTCCATCATCCTTCTGCTTGTGGTGTAGTGGGGAGTGGGCGTGCACCTAGAGTGGGCGAAGCTCATCGAGAGCCTCAACTGGACGTTCGTCTTCAATCTCGCGAACTTCGCTCTTCTTCTCTACGTCCTGAAGAGGCTTCTCTTTAAGCCGGCCCTCGCGTATCTTGATCGCCGCCGCGAGCTGATCGCGTCGCGGATGGAGAGAGCGCGGAGGGACGAGGAGCACGCGGCGAAGCTCGTCCGCGAGGGGGAAGAGGCGCTCGCCGCGGCCCAGGAGAAGAGCCAGCGGGTTCTGGAAGAGGCGTCCGCGCGCCGGGAGGAGATCCTTGCTACGTCGAAGGCCGACGCGGAGCGCGAAGCGAAGCGCCTCCTCGGCGAGGCCCGCCGTGAGATTGGGCAAGAGCGAGCGCAGATGGAAGAGGGACTACGGAGGACCTACGCCGAGATCGCGGTCCTGGGAGCCGCGCGCGTCCTTCGTCGCGAGGTGAACCTGGAGGACCACCGTCGACTCCTCGACGAGCTTCTTGAGGCGATCGACGAAGGGGCATTGAAGGTTGAGAAGTGAAGTCGCACGAGATCGCCCGTCGCTACGCCAAGGCGCTCTACCGCCTCGCCCGCGAGGAGGGACGCGTGGAGGAGATCGCGCGTGAGTATCGCACAATCCTCGCGGACGTGGACGGCATCCCGGACTTCATCTCCTTCCTCAGCCATCCGCTCGTGCCCAGGGAGGCGAAGCTCGGCCTGGTGGATCGGGCCTTCCCCGCGATCGCAAACGAGCTGCGCAATCTCTTTCGCGTCCTCATCCGCAACGGCCGCGAGGGATACCTGGATCTGATTTGGGAGGAGTTCCTCACGGTGCGCGCCGCGGAGGAACGAGCGATCCGCGTAGGAGTCGTTGCGGCGCAAAGACTCCCGGAGGCGGAGCGTTCCCGCCTGATCGATCGCGTCGGCCGCGCTCTCGGCGGCCGGGTGGAGCTCGAGGAGAGGATCGAGCCGGACTTGATCGGCGGTGCACGGATCGAGATCGGCGGGAAGGTCATCGACGGAACCCTGCGGGCGAAGCTCGCGGAGCTTGCGGCGTTCCTGGCGGGGTAAGGGGGAAGAGAAGGTGCCTGCGACGCGGAAGGACGAGATCAGCTCCATCCTCAAGGAGCAGATCAAGGCGTTCGACTACGACCTCGAGATGAAGGAGGTCGGGATCGTCGTCGAGGTCGGGGACGGGATCGCGCGGGTCTTCGGGCTTCAAGGGGCGATGTCCGCGGAGATCGTGCAGTTTCCAAACGAAGTCTACGGCCTCGTCCTGAACCTCGAGGAGGAGAGCGTCGGGGTCGCCCTGTTCGGGGAGAGCGAGCGTGTGCAGGAGGGCGACGCGGTGCAGCGCACAGGCCGCGTCTTGGAGACCGTGGTCGGGGAGGAGCTCCTCGGCCGGGTCGTCGACCCGCTCGGCCGGCCCCGGGACGGGAAGGGCCCCATCAAGACGACGAAGACGCGCAAGGCAGAGATCAAGGCCCCGGGCGTCGTGGAACGTCTACCGGTCAACACCCCTCTCCAGACTGGCCTGAAGTCGATCGACGCCCTCACCCCCATCGGCCGCGGCCAACGCGAGCTCGTCATCGGCGACCGCCGCACCGGGAAGACGGCGATCGCCCTGGACACGATCATCAACCAGAAGGGGAAGGGGGTGGCCTGTGTCTACGTGGCGATCGGTCAGAAGACCTCTACCATCGCGCGGGTTGTGGACACCCTGGAGCGGTACGGGGCCCTCGGCCACACGATCGTCGTCGCGGCGGAGGCGAACGACTCGACGCCGATGCAGTACCTCGCCCCCTACGCCGGCTGCGCCATGGCGGAGTACTTCACCTACAGCGGCCAGGACGCCTTCGTCGCCTACGACGACCTATCGAAGCACGCCGTCGCCTACCGTGAGATGGCCCTCCTCCTCCGCCGTCCACCGGGGCGCGAGGCGTACCCGGGGGACATTTTCTACACTCACTCTCGCCTTCTCGAGCGGGCGGCGCGGCTCTCCGACGAACATGGCGGCGGGTCTCTGACTGCCTTTCCGATCATCGAGACCAAAGCGGGTGACATCACGTCCTACATCCCGACCAATGTGATTTCCATCACCGACGGCCAGATCTACCTCGAGACGGACCTCTTCAACCAAGGGTTCCGGCCGGCGATCAACGTCGGGAACTCGGTCTCGCGCGTCGGCGGAGCGGCCCAGACGAAGGCGATGAAGCAGATCGCAGGGGAGCTGCGTCTCGAGCTCTCCCAGTATCGTGAGCTCGAGGCCTTCGCCGAGTTCTCCTCCGACCTCGACGAGGAGTCGAAGGCCCAGCTTGCCCGGGGGGATCGCCTAATGGAGGTCCTGAAGCAGGAGCAGTACAAGCCGATGCCGGTCGAGGACGAGGTCGTCTCCCTGTACGTGGCGGTGCAGAATCACCTGGCGGACGTGGAGGTCTCCGCCGTCCGCCGCTTCGAGGAGGAGTGGCTGCGGTTCCTGCACGCGGAGCACGAGGAAATCTTCGATCTCTTGCGCAGGGAACAGGAGTTCTCCGAGGAGATCCGCTCGAGGCTCGAGAAGGCGGTCGCCGAGTTCAAGGAGCGCTTCCGAGGC
>CAYHEK010000002.1:0-47999 GCA_964355545.1 uncultured Thermotogae bacterium
TTGACGATGGAGGAGGAGAGGAAGCTGTACTGCCCCGCGGTCATGAAGAAGACCGTCTCGATGTCCGCGTTTAAGTCGCGGTTCGTGAGGGCCATCTGGAACTCGTAGTCGAAGTCGGAATTGGCGCGCAGGCCGCGCACGATCGCCTCGACCCCTTGTTCCTTCGCGCACTCGATCAGGAGGCCCTTGTAGCTTGTGACCTCGACACAGGAGAGGCCCTCTTCAGCCAGGGCCTCCTTGGTGATCTTGACCCGCTCCGCGAGCGAAAGGAGGGGGGTCTTGTTGGGGTTCGCCACGATCGCGATCACGAGGCGGTCGAAGAGCTTCTTCGCCCGGCGGACGATGTCGATGTGGCCGTAGGTGATCGGGTCGAAGCTCCCTGGATAGATGGCACTCGCGATCGGCATACGGGACGATCCTAGCTCAACTCGCTCGTTCTCGCAACGGCCGCGGCGACGTCCGGCCGCGCGGGCCGGTATAATGGACGCTAACACCACGGAGGGAGGGACGATGGCCAAGTACAAGGTTGCCTGGCTTCCGGGGGACGGGGTCGGGGAGGAGGTCCTCGCCGCGGCGAGGCTCGTTCTGGATCGTGTCGACCTGGACGCGACCTACACCCGCGGCGACATCGGCTGGGAGTTCTGGAAGTCGGAGGGGAACGCCCTCCCGCAGCGGACGATCGACCTGTTGAAGTCGACCGACGTCTGTCTCTTCGGCGCGATCACCTCGAAGCCCAAGGACGAGGCGGCGGCGGAGCTTGACCCGAAGCTCCACGGAAAGGGGTTCGTCTACTCAAGCCCGATCGTCGCCCTGCGGCAGCTCTTCAACCTGCACACGAACCTGCGGCCGTGCAAGGCGTACCCCGGGAACCCGCTCAACCTGTGGGACGACATCGACCTCGTCGTCTTCCGCGAGAACACGGAGGACCTCTACGCGGGCGTGGAGTGGCACCCCGTGCCGGCCGAGGTCCGCCGCGCCCTGGAGACTCACCCCAAGATGAAGATGTTCAGCGGCGTGGCGAACGAGGACATGGCGATCTCGACGCGGATCATCACGCGCAAGGCCTGCCAGACGATCGTGCGCGACGCGTTCGAGTACGCGAAGGCGCACGGCTACAAGACGGTCACTGTGGTCGAGAAGGCGAACGTGATCCGTGAGACCTCCGGCCTCATGCTGCGCGAGGCGCGCGCCGTCGCGGCGGACTACCCGGGGATCGAGCTTTGGGAGAGAAACGTCGACGCGATGTGCATGTGGCTCGTCAAGAACCCCCAGGACTACGGCGTCCTCGTCTCGTCGAACCTGTTCGGGGACATCCTGTCCGACCTCGCCGCCCAGCTCGTCGGGGGACTCGGGTTCGCCTCGGCGGGGAACATCGGCGATCGCTACGCGATCTTCGAGCCCACGCACGGCTCGGCCCCCAAGTACGCCGGGCAGAACAAGGTGAACCCGATCGCCACGATCCGCGCGGCGAAGATGATGCTCGACTACCTGGGAGAGAAAGAGAAGGCGGACTCGATCGAGCGGGCCATCGCGCGGGTGATCGCCGAGGGCCGCGTGTGCACCTACGACATGGGCGGGAGCGCCACGACGAGCGGGATGGCCGAGGCGATCGCCGCGGCGATCGCCTAGGAGGGGCGGATGGACTCGATCAGTCGAGAGATGGCGCGCTTCGCGCGCTCCCTCTCCTACGAGGCAATCCCGGAAGCGGCGCGGCGGGAGGCGACGCGGTTCTTGCTCGACAGCGTCGGCTGCGGCCTGGCGGCCCTCGACCTTCCCGACATGCGGGCGGCGTACCGCTACGTGCGCTCACTCGGCGGGAGGAGGCAGGCGACGATCATCGGCCACGGGACGCGGACGACCCTCCCGGACGCGGCGCTCATGAACGCCCTCCTCATTCGGGCCCTTGACTACAACGACATCTACTGGAAGCAGGACCCCTCTCACCCCTCCGACATCATCCCGGCGGCGCTTGCGGCCGGAGAAGAGCGGGGAGCGACGGGGAAGGACCTGATCGTCGGAATCGTGATCGCCTACGAGCTCGAGATGCGGATGTGCCTTGCGGCGAGCCCGGGCATCCGCGAGGTGGGGTGGCACCACGCGAGCCTCACTCAATTTGTGAGCCCGCTCGTCGCGGGGCGGATGCTCGGCCTCTCCGAGGACGAGATGGTCGCCGCGGTCGGGATCAGCGGCTCGAGCCACTTCACCCTCGGCGGGGTCGTCGCCGGGCACCTGACGAACATGAAGAACACGGCCGACCCCATGGCGACCGAGGCCGGCGTGCGCGCCGCCCTCCTCGCCCGGACGGGCTACACCGGGCCGGTCGAGGTCTTCGAGGGGAAGGAAGGGACCTTCGCCGTGATCAAGAACGTCACCTGGGACCAAAAGGCGTTCACGGACGGCCTGGGAGAGACGTTCCTCATCACGGAGTGCGGCTACAAGGCCTTCCCCACCGAGGCCCTCACCCACCAGCCGATCACGGCGACGATCGACCTCGTGAAGGAGAATCGGATCGACCCGCGCGAGGTCGAGCAGGTCCTCGTGAAGACGACGACGCGCGGGGCGGACATCCTCTCCGACCCGAGCAAGTACCAGCCGACGACGAAGGAGACGGCCGACCATTCGCTCCCCTACGGGATCGCCGTCGCCGTGGCCAGGGGGCACGTCCTTCCCTCCGACTTCGAGGAGGCCGCGCTCAAGGACCCGCTCGTGTGGGAGCTCCTTCCCAAGATCAAAGTGCTGGCCGATCCCGAGATCGACCGTCTCTTCCCCAAAGTGAAGCGGGCGATCGTCACGATCACGACCAAGGGCGGCGCGACTCACACGAAACAGGAGGACTTCGCCAAAGGCCAGCCGGAGCGTCCGCTCTCCGACGAGGAGCTCGTCGCGAAGTTCCGCTCCAATGCGGAAGCGGTCATGTCGAGGCGCCGCCAGGAACGGGTCGTGGAGAGGACCCTTGCCCTGGAGAAGGTGGACAGGGTGAGCGATTACATGCGCCTCCTCGTCCGCGACCGCTGAGCGAGCCAGCCGCGAGAGGCCCTTGCACCCCTCCCCCCCGGCAGTTCGGGCGATCCAACGGGCGCTCCTTTCCTGGTACGAGGCGCATCGTCGTGACCTCCCTTGGCGGCGGGCGGAGGACCCCTACGCGATCTGGATCTGTGAGGTCATGCTCCAGCAGACGCAGGTCGCGACCGCGACGCCCTTCTACGAGCGCTTCCTCGCGCGATTCCCGGATGTCCGGACGCTCGCGCAGGCGTCGCTCGACGAGGTCCTGAAGGCGTGGGAGGGGCTCGGCTACTACGCGCGGGCGAGGAACCTCCATCGGGCGGCGCAAGAGGTCGTGACGGCGCACGGGGGCAGGCTTCCCGACTCGTACGAGGGGTTGTTGGCCCTCCCCGGGATCGGCCGCTACACGGCGGGGGCGATCGCGAGCATCGCCTTCGGCCGCGACGAGCCGGTCCTAGACGGGAACGTCGTCCGCGTCCTCTCTCGACTCTTCGCCGTGGAGGAAGACCCGCAGAGGACCAAGGTCCGGAGCATGTTATGGGACCTCGCGACCACCCTCCTTCCTGCGGGGAAGGCGAGCCGGTTTAATCAGGCCCTGATGGACCTCGGCGCGACCCTGTGCACCCCGCGGGCTCCGCGGTGCCCGTCCTGTCCGCTCGCTCGTCTCTGCGAGGCCAAGCGCCTCAGCCGGCAGGACGAGTTCCCAAGACCGAGGAAGAAGAAGACCATCCCCCACATCGAGGTCGCGGCGGGCCTCGTGTGGGATCGTCCCCGCTCCTCGCGAGGGGCGAGGCTCCTCATCACGAAGCGAAGAGAAGACGACATGCTGGGGGGCCTGTGGGAGTTCCCGGGCGGGCGGAGGGAGGACGGAGAGACGCTCGAGGAGTGCCTCGCGCGGGAACTTGCGGAGGAACTAGGGATCGAGGTGGAGATCGAAGCGCCCTTCCTGACCGTGAAGCACGCCTACTCGCACTTTCGCATCACCCTTACGACCTTCCACTGCCTCCACACAGCGGGGGAGCCTCGGGCGATCGGCTGCGCGGAGTGGCGGTGGGCCGCGCCCAGAGACCTCGACCGCTACGCCTTCGCCCGCGCCGACCGGCGGATCATCGCTGCGCTGTCGCTAGGGAGTGGCTCCTAAAACCTGATCTCAATGCCGATTCCACCGCTCAGGAGCCCGCCCCAGGAGTCCACCTCGATGAGGAGGCGGACGTTCGGGGAGAGGACGAGGTACAGCCCACCAGCGAATTGGTGGATGAGGTCGAGTTCTCCCCCGCCAAGCGGCAGAAGGGGCCGGTACACGAAGTAGATTGGGAGGAAGGGGATGGTGCTATCGAAGTAGACCGACCCTTCGAGGCCCCAACCGAACGTGCCGCTACTGTTGCCCCCGCCCAGTCCGAGCGCGAGGGCGAAGCTGTCCGGTTGGTCAAACAAGGTGACTTTGAGGTCGCCCACCGCCCCGAGAAAGCCCACGTCTCCAGTGGACAGGTTGACCATCGCGCCGCTCCGCAGTCCGAGCTCAAGGTTGTCGGTGAGTCCAACGGCGACGCGTCCCTGCGGAGTGATGCGCCAGCCTTCGGCGCTGTCAAAGAGATTCATAGCGGCCATGGCGATGGTGATGGCCGCCCTCCCCTTTCCCACCGATCGCGCGGTCTCGAAGACGTTGAAGAAGCAGCCTGTCAAGAGAAGGAGTGTGAGGAGCAGCGCGATTGCCGTAATGGCTCGTGCTCTTACCTTCATGATCGACCACCCCGTTGCGTTTGAGAGATCGCGGCTCACTCTGTGCCATGAACGGACGGCCTGTCAAGTCCTGCGCCTTGTCCGAGGCTGGGGCAGAGTTGACTTGCCCGGCCGGTTCTGGAAAGATCTCGCCTCAAGAGAAAGGGGGTATCGGGATTGAAGAGGGCGTGGATCTTTTGGTTCCTTTTTGTTCTGGTCTTCGTTGTGGTTTCGTCTGCGGCGCAGGTCGATGAGATGATCCGGGCGGCCGACGCTGCTTTCAACCCGCAGGAAGAGGGGTTTGACTTCGAGGCGTACGAGGGGAGGCTGCGGGAGGCGATCGCGGCCTACGAGGCGGCCCTCCCTCTCCTGCCGGAGGACTCGCTCCAAACGCGCTCTTACGTCCTCAATCGCCTGGCGGAGGCTTGTTTTGAACTCGCGACCGCCTACTTGAGCGACCGCGACGACGAGGAGAAGATCTTCGGCGCGGGGACAGACTATGCGCTCACGAGCCTCCGCCTCGACCCAGACTTCGGCCGCGTGGAGGCAGAAAGCGGGTTCCGCGCCGCGCTCCGCGCGGCGAAGGACGTCGCCGCGATCTTCTGGTACGGGAACAACCTCGGCCGCTACATCGAGTTTCATCTACTCACGGCGCTCACAGGAGGGATGAAGGACGCGGAGGCCTCCTTCCTTCGGGCGATCGAGCTCGACGAGGCCTATCTCGCCGGAGGCCCGTGGCGAGCGCTCGGGTCGTACCTCGCCCAGGTGCCGGCCATCCTCGGCGGGGACCTGGAACGGGCCGGGGAGGCGTTTCGCCGCGCGATCGAGCTCGGCCCGGACTACCTCGAGAACTACCTGAACTACGCGGAGTACTACGCCAAGGGAAAGAAGGACTGGACCATCTTCTGTCAGGAGGTCAAAACGGCCCTGACCCTGGCGCAGGATAAGTCCATCATGGGGCGCTGGCCGCTCTACAATGCCCTTGCCGTGCGGCGAGCCGAGGGGCTCTCGCTCCTCGAGGTGGAGGGGAAGCCGGTCTGTCCGAAGTGAAGACCGCGATCCCCCGTTGGGGCTTGAGAATCGGGAAGAGCATTCCTAAACTCCAGTCCGCGGCGGACGGTTGTCCGTCGGTTCGCGAGAAGGATCTCTAAGGAGGACGCGATGGGGAAGCGCGCGGGGTATCGGATCCTGTTTGAAATGGCGTACCCGCCGATCCCGGTGGAGCGCGGCTACACGGGTCAGACGCTGTACGTTCACCTTGGCACGGGGAAGATCGAGAGCCGGCCGGTGACACCGATGATGAAAGAGGTCTTCGTCGGCGGGCGAGGGTTCGGCCTGTGGCGCCTGTGGAACGCGGTCACGGCGAAGACGACCTGGGACGATCCGGAAAACGAGATCGTGATTTCGCCCGGGCCGATCGGCGGGATCACGACCTACCCCGGCACAGGGAAGTCGCTTGTCGTCAGCCTCTCGCCTACGACGGGGAGCGTGATCGATTCAAACGTCGGCGGCTACTTTGGGCCCTACCTCAAGCTTGCGGGCTGGGATGCCCTCGAGATCCAGGGGAAGGCAAAAAGCGACGTCATTCTCTTCATCGACGGCGACGCGGGGCGCGTGGAGGTCCTCGAGTGTCCGGAGAAGGACCCAAACACCCACATCCTCTCGGAGAGGCTGACGCGCGCCTTCGCCGACTCCGAGGAGCCGCGGGACCTCGTCGCCGTCTCGACCGTGACCGCGGGGACGGGTGCCGCGCACACGCGCCTGGGCTGCCTTAACTTCAGCTTCTACGACACAAGGCGCAAGGCGGCGCGCGTCAAGCAGGCGGGCCGGGGCGGGATCGGGACGGTCTTCCGCGACAAGGGACTCGCGGCGCTTGTCGTAAAGCGATCCGGCCTGCGCGCGGATTCCATGGGTCCGGCGGACCTTGAGCGCCTGCGGCGGGCAGGGGAGCGGATCAACAAGGAGATCCTGGAACTCGACGCGGCGCAGAACGACATGCGAAGCGTGGGGACCGCAAACCTCGTCGAGGTGATGGACGAGTTCGATCTCCTCCCGGTTCACAACTACCGCTTTGGCTCGCACCCCGACGCGACGAAGATCGCCTCGTCGGTCTGGCGGGAGCGCTTCACGCAGGGGGTCCCGGACGGGTGTTGGTTTGGCTGCACGATGTCCTGCTCGCACGCCGTGGACCGCTTCACCCTGAGGGCCGGCCCGTACCAGGGCGAGACGGTGATGGTCGACGGTCCGGAGTACGAGACGGTCGCTGGGTGCGCGAACATGGGGATCTTCGACCCGGACTTCGTCCTGGAGATGAACTTCTACTGCGACACCTACGGGATCGACACCATCTCCTTCACCACCGCGACCGCCTTCGCCATGGAGTGCTACGAGGCGGGGATCTTGAACGTGAAGAGGACGGGAGGGCTCGACCTCCGTTTCGGGAGCGCGCAGGCGACGCTTGAGCTCTTGCACCAGATGGGGCGAGGGGAGGGGTTCGGGATCGTGGTCGGGCAGGGGATCCGGCGGATGAAGGAGATCTTCGCCCGCGAGCACGGGGCCGATCCGGCCTTCCTTGAGAGCATCGGGATGGAGTGCAAGGGCCTCGAGTACTCCGAGTACGTGACGAAGGAGTCGCTCGCCATGCAGGGCGGCTACGGCCTCGCGAACAAGGGCCCGCAGCACGACGAGGCGTGGCTTATCTTCATGGACATGGTGAACAACCAGATCCCCACGTTCAAGGACAAGGCGGAGGCCCTCCATTACTTCCCCATGTGGCGGACCTGGTTCGGTCTCGTGGGGCTGTGCAAGCTCCCCTGGAACGACATCGAACCCTCCGACAACCGGACGCGCCACAGCGGAATCGAGGCGGCGAAGGTCCCGGAGCACGTCCACAACTACTGCGACCTCTTCTCCGGGGTCACCGGGATCGAGGTCGTCCCTCAGGACCTCATCCTCCAGTCGGAGCGGGTGTACAACTTCCAGCGCGCCTTCAACCTGCGGATGGGGTTCGGGCGACGCGAGCAGGATCGGATCCCCTACCGCTCCGCCGGTCCGGTGACCGAGGAGGAGTACGCCTCGCGCGCAGAGCGCTACGACAAGCAGCTCAAAGAGAAGGTCGGGATCGACCCGCAGGGGATGTCCACCGCGGAGAAGGTGCAGGCGCTGCGAGAGTTCCGCGAGGCGGAGTATGAGAAGCTCTGCGACGCGGTCTACGAGCGCCGCGGCTGGACGAGGGACGGCGTCCCCACGCTTGCGACCCTGAAGCGCCTGGGGATCGACTTCCCGGACGTGGTCGAGGTCGTGCGGCCTTACCAGAAAGACTAGACCTGGTCGCAGCCTCCGCCGCGCGAGTCATCAAAATGGAGAACGGTCCTCGCTGAGTTGGAGAGGCGAGGCTCTTTTTGAAGTCCGAAGGGGATTTTGCTATAATTCCACCGGGTGGTGGTATGGTCTACGAAGCCGATCAGATTCAGGTGCTCGAGGACCTAGAGGCCGTCCGCGTTCGTCCCGGGATGTACATCGGGAGCACCGGCCAGAGTGGCCTCATGCACCTGATCGAGGAGATCGTCGACAACAGCATCGATGAGGCCCTCGCCGGCTACTGCACCGAGATCGAGGTCGTGATTCACAAGGACAACCGCGTCACGGTGACGGACAACGGCCGGGGGATGCCGGTCGGGATCCACAAGGAGACCGGGATCAACGCGGTCGAGCTCGTGATGACGACCCTCCACTCCGGCGGGAAGTTCGACCACAAGAGCTACCACGTGAGCGGCGGCCTACACGGGGTGGGGGTGTCGGTCGTGAACGCCCTCTCTGAACACCTGCGGGTGGAGGTGCTGCGGAACGGGAAGGTCTACCGTCAGGAGTTCTCGCGCGGGGCGAAGCTGACCGAGCTCGAGGTGGTCGGGGAGAGCGACGGGACCGGGACGAGGGTCACCTTCCTCCCCGATCGCCAGATCTTCGGGGAGATCCACTACAACTTCTCCAAGCTCTCCCACCGCCTGAAGGAACTATCCTACCTGAACGGAGGGCTCCTCATCATCCTGCGCAACGAGATCGCGGATGTGACGCGCCGCTTCCAGGCGCGGGGGGGGATCGCCTCCTTCGTGAAGGAACTCGCAACGGGGAAGGAGCCTCTGCACCCGGAGCCGATCTGCCTCTCGGGCGAGGAGGGGGGGACGGCGCTTGAGATCGCGATGCAGTTCACGGACGGCTACGATGAGGCGATCTTCACGTTCGCCAACAACATCAACACCGTGGACGGCGGAACCCACCTTGTTGGGTTCAAGAGCGCCCTCACGAAGTTTCTGAACGACTACGGCCGGGAGAAGAAGATCCTCCGCAAGGACGACCCCAACCTGCGGGGCGAGGACATCCGCGAGGGCCTGGTCGCGATCATCAGCGCGAAGATCCAAAACCCTGAGTTCGAGGGGCAGACGAAGACGAAGCTCGGGAATCCGGAAGTGGCGAGCCTGGTCGCGGGCATCCTCCAGGAGAAGCTCGGCCTCTACTTCACGAAGGAGCCGAAGGTCGCGCGCACGATCATTGAGAAGTCGGTCTCCGCCGGCCGGGCGCGGATGGCGGCGGCCAAGGCGCGGACGATGGCGCGACGGAAGGGACCGCTCTTCTCGGGGGCCCTCCCGGGGAAGCTTGCCGACTGCTCGAACAGCAATCCGGCGGCGAGCGAGCTGTACGTGGTGGAGGGGGACTCGGCCGGCGGGAGCGCCAAGCAGGGTAGAGACAGGGCCTTCCAGGCGATCCTCCCCCTGCGCGGGAAGGTGTTGAACGTGGAGAAGGCGCGCCTGTCCAAGCTCCTGGACAACGAGGAGCTGAAATCGATCATCACCGCGGTCGGGACCGGGATCCGGGAGGGATTCTCCCTGGAGAAGCTCCGCTACCACAAGCTCGTGATCATGGCGGATGCCGACGTCGACGGCGCGCACATCTGCACCCTCCTCCTCACCTTCTTCTACCGCTACCTGCGCGCCCTGATCGAGAATGGCTACGTGTACATCGCCAAGCCCCCTCTTTACCAGGTGAAGGACGGGAAGAGGACGGTCTACCTGCACACCGACGTAGAATTGGAGCGCTTCCGCGCGGAGCACGACGGGAACTTCTCCCTCAAGCGGTTCAAGGGGTTGGGCGAGATGAACCCGCAGGAGCTGTGGGAGACGACGATGAACCCGGAGAACCGCATCCTGAAGAGGGTTGAGATCCGCGACGCCCTGGAGGCGGATGAGGTCTTCACAACCCTGATGGGGAACGACGTCGCCCTGCGGCGAGACTTCATCTTGGAGAATAGCGACAAGATCACGGCCCTCGACATCTAGTCCGGCGACCCTTGCTCGGGCCGCGAGAGGAGGATCGGGGCCAGGGAGGAAGGATGAGGCGAGCGATCTGCGTACTTGGCCTGGTCTTCATTGTCACCTCTACCGCGGTTGCCGCACCCCTCACACTCGGGCTGGGGGCGGGGTTCGATCCGACCGGGATCTTTCTCATCAATGCGCTCACGGAGAGAGCGCTTTGGGAAGGGGCTGACCTGCGGGTGGAGGTGGGGCTCGCGAGCGGGAACCTGGTTGGGCTGATGCTCCTCTCCGGGAGCTTCCTCGTGCACCAACCGTTTTTGCCGCTCGATCCGTTCGCCGGCGTGGGCGGAGGCCTTGCGGTGACGCGGGTCCCCTCGATCGGCCTCACCCTGGAGGGGATCCTTGGGACGCGGATTCTCCTCTTCGAGCCGGTCGGAGCCCTCGTCCAGGTCCGCTACATCTTTCGTCTCTCTGCAAGCGGGCTCTCCGCCGGCCCGCTGTACGAGGCGGCTCTCCTCGTCTCGTTCTGAGCGGCGAGATGCTCTACCTGGGGGTCGGTCTGGGGGCGCTGACCGCCCTGTGGCTCTTTTGGAACCTGACTCTGGACGCCCTGTGGCAGCCGACAGACCGGGTGACGGCGCGGCGGATCCTCTTCCTCGCCGGAGTGAGCGAGAAAGACCACGTCGTTGACCTTGGCTGCGGGGACGGCCGCTTCGTGGTCGTCGCGGCGCGGGACTTCGGAGCGCGCGCCACCGGGTACGAGATCGATCTCTTCCGCGCCCTGTGGGGAAAGGCGTGGATCGCCCTGGGGGGGCTCTCCGCCCGAGCACGGGTCGTGTGGGGGAACATGTATCGGGCAGACCTCTCCGAGGCGGATGTAGCTATCCTCTTCCTCTCTGCGAGGGCGAACCTCAAGTTGGAGAGGAAGCTGCGGCGTGAGCTTCGGCTCGGGGCACGGGTGGTATCGTACTTTCACCCGATCGTGGGATGGAGGCCAGATGAAATCGGTGTCTCTCGCGGCGGCCACCCTCTCTACCTTTACCAGATGCGGGAGGAAGGGTGAAGCGGACGCTCGCCGAACTCGTCCGGGCGATCGGACTCGATCCGCAGCCCCAGTGGCGAGGGATCGAGGTCGCGGGGATCACCGAGGACTCGCGCCGCGTCCGGCCGGGGGAGCTCTTCGTCGCGATCCGCGGCTTCGTGGCCGACGGCCACGCCTACGTCGGTGAGGCGGTCGGCCGCGGAGCGGCGGCGGTGGTCGTGGAAGAGGAGACGGTGGCTTCCGTTCCGTGCATTCGCGTCCCCGACGGCCGCAGGGCGCTCGCGGCCCTCGCCGTGGCCTTCTTCGACGATCCGACGCGGAAGTTGTTCACGGTCGGGGTCACGGGGACGAAGGGGAAGACCACGGTCTGCCACCTCATCGCCCATCTCCTGGGCGAGGGGGTGACGTGTCTTCTCAGCACGGTGGCGAACGAGGAGCGGAACCTGCGCGCCGTGACGACCCCCGCGAGCCCGATCATCCAAGAGGCCGCGTGGTCGGCGCTCCGCGCCGGGCAGAAAAACTTCGTCCTTGAGGTCTCCTCCGCGGCACTCGCCCTTCACCGCACGGACGGGGTCGATTTCGACGCGGCCGTCTTCACAAACCTGACGCACGACCACCTCGACTTCCACAAGACGACGGACGAGTACCTCGCGGCGAAGCTCCTCCTCTTTCGCGGACTGAAAGAAAGCGCCTGCGCGATCGTGAACGCCGACGACGCGGCGTCGGAAGAGGTCCTGGCCGCTACACGGGCGGAGCGCATCACGTACGCCATCGAGCGGGAGGCGGACGTCCGCGCCCTCGACATTCGCTCCGGACCGCGCGCGACCGACTTCATTCTGCGGGTGAGGGGAGAGACCGTCCCGGTACGGCTCTTCCTTCCCGGTGAGCACAACGTCGAAAATGCCCTCGCCGCTGCAGCAGTGGGCGTGTGGTGCGGGCTCTTGCTCGATGAGGTCGCGGCCAAACTCGAATCGGCGCAGAGCGTGGCCGGCCGCTACCAGTTCTTCCGGGCCAAGAGCGGGGCCACCGTGGTCGTCGACTTCGCGCACACCCCCGATTCGCTTGAGCGGATGCTGCGGTCGCTGCGGCCGTTCCACAGGAGGGTCATCTCCCTCTTTGGCTGCGGCGGGGAGAGCGATCGCGCGAAGCGCCCGATCATGGGGGGGATCAGCGGCCGCCTCGCGGACATGACGATCCTGACGAGCGACAATCCCAAATCGGAGGACCCAAACACGATTCTCGATGAGATCGAGGAGGGGATCCGGCCGACGGGGGGGGCCTACGAGCGGATCCTGGAACGGCGCGAGGCGATCCGCCGCGCCCTGAAACTCGCCGGAGCGGGCGACGTCGTCCTCCTCGCGGGAAAGGGACACGAGACCTACCAGATCGTCGGGCACGACTTCCTTCCCTACAGCGACGCCGAGTTCCTGCACGAGGAGGACCTAGTCGATTAAGAGGCCTCGTGGCTCGACAGAGAACAGGGGCCCGAGGCGGAGTCTTTAAGCGAGTCGATCACGAGAGCGATCCGCTCCACCGTCTCGCCGAGCGAGCCGCCGGCATCGATGCGGATGGCCTCACCGGGCGGCGGTTCCTCGGCGACACGGCTCACGTGCTCGCCCCGGCCGATCTCCTCGAGGCGACGGCGCCGCGTCCCCTCGTCGGCTTCCAGCCAGAGGATCACCGTGAAGAGCGCGCGGTCGACGTGCGAGGAGGAGGAAAGGAGGGCGCCCTCGACGAGGAGGACCTCCGTGCCGCGGCGTTCCTCCTCGACGAGGATCTCTTTCAGGCGGGCGATGACGGCCGGGTGGACGATCGCATTCAGGTCTTCGCGCGCCTTAGCAGTCGCGAAGGCACGTTTGGCGAGGCGCGCTCGATCGATCTTCCCGTCGGGGCCGAGGATCTCCTTCCCGAAGCGCCAGACGAGGTGCCAGTAGGTCGGGGTGCGTGGCCGATAGATCTCCCACGCGACCCGGTCGAGGTCAATGGAGGCGACCCCGGTTCTTCTCGCGAGCTCGCGGGCGGCAGCGCTCTTTCCGCTCCCCGGCCTCCCGGCAAGACCGATCACTTTCATCGCTCACCGAAGGTAGCGCGATGGGGAGGGCGGGACAAGATGTCGCGCGGGCGCACCGGGCAGGTGTGCGGGTGAAACCCAAGCGGACGCCGCGTGTACATTCAAGCGAGGTGATGGAGATGAGAAATCGAACCGGTATATGGTTCATCCTCCTTTTGGCCGGGTTCCTCGCCGGGGCGAACCTACTTGTGAGCGGCCAAGGTGGAACGCCGAGCCCCCTTGGGATCGTCCCGATTCCGACCCCCACGCCGCTTTCGGTGAACGTGTGGACCGATAAATCGACGTACATGGTCGGGGAGACGCTGCGTGTCTTCTTCACCGTGAACCAACAGGCCTACGTCTACCTGTACGACCGACAGCCGGACGGGATCGTCCGCCGCATCTTCCCCAACCCGTATTCGCAGAATAACTTCGTCTCCGCCGGGACGCACGCCCTGCCGGACGGGGCGTATCAGTTCACGGTGACTCCGCCGACCGGACTGGAGCAGGTGCAGATCATCGCAAGCCTGACCCCCCTTGAGCTCGCCCCAAGCTCCTACGGCGAGCCGTTCCCCCAGGTCGCGCCGCAGGACATTCAAGGCCACATCATGGGGATCACCCCCACGCCGGTCTGGGCAACGGCCTGGACGTCGTTCACCATCACCCAGGCCTACGGCTATACGCCGTCGTACCCGCCCTCCTATCCGCACTATCCGTCCTACCCGCCGTCGTATCCACCCTTCTTCGGCTGGTATCCCGGCGGCAACTGGTCCTGGGAGGGCGGCGAGTGGCACTATGGGGTTCCCGCGAGCGGGTGGTACTGGTACTTCGGTCCGGACGGAAAGTGGCACTTCATGATTCGCATTCACATCGGAAACTGATCCTCTCCGTCTGAGGGGCCTCCAAGCGAGTGTTGGATCATTCGGGAGGGCCTGGCTCAAGTCAGGCCCTCCTCTCTCTTTATTCTTCCGAAAGGTCTCTCTATAGGAGCCGTCTCCGTGGACGAGGCGCCGCCGTGGAGAGGCACGGGAAAGCGGATAGAATAGGAGGACCTATTGCGTCCAGGGAGGACAAGTGGAGCTTCATTGGAGCGTCGAACAGGCAAGACTCTACCAGCTTTGGGCGGTCCGCCTGCACCGGGAGGCCTATCCGCCGGGGGAGAGTGGAATCCGCGCCTGCTTTCATGACCTCGGGGGGATTCAGCTCGACCCACTCCCGGTCCTCGGCCGCAACCACGACCTCGTGATTCAGGCTCGCGTCGCGGGCACTCACCCCGACGACACACTCGACCTCGTCCACCGCGAGAGGCTTGGGTTTGAGTACTGGGACAAGGTCCTGTGCGTCATCGACATCGAGGCTTTTCAAGCCTTCCGTGGCTTCATGGCCGCGGGCGGAGAGGCGTGGGAGAAGAGGCGGGAGGCCCGCCTCGCCGTGGAGCACCCAGGCGCGGTGGAGGCGGTCTACGCGGCGGTCTTGGCACACGGTCCCCTTTCGAGCCGCGAGTTGAAGGACCTCGAGGTCGCGCAAGGCGACGCGCGAGGGTGGAAGTCAACCAAGGCGGCGAACGCCGCCCTGGAGGTCCTATGGAATCGGGGAGAGCTCACTGTCTTTCGCCGAGTCAACTACCGCCGCTACTTTGACCTTACGGAGCGGGTCATCCCGACCGAGCACTACGACGGGGATCCTCTCCCGCCTGAGGAGTTCTACCGGTACCTCTTGTTGCGGCGGGTGCGCGCGGTCGGGCTCCTCCCGGCGAGCGGGGACGCGGAGGCCTGGGCATTCCTGCGCGCGGCGCGGTCAAGCGGCCTTCCGGAACGGCTCGTGGCCAAGGACGAGCTCGCCCTGGTGAGGGTCGATCGGATGAAGACGCCGTTCTACGCTCTCCCGCCGGCGGAGGAAGGACTCGTGCGGGCGGAGAGGCTCCCCCTTCTTGATGAGGTCCGTTTCATCGCGCCGCTCGATCCGCTCCTGTGGGCACGCGGTAGCCTGGCGCGCCTGTGGGACTTCGAGTACGCCTGGGAGGTGTACAAACCCTCGGGGAAACGCCGCTTTGGCTACTACGTCCTTCCCATTCTCTACCAGGACCGGTTCGTGGGCCGGTTCGACGCCCGTTACGACCGCGCGACAGGGACCCTGGTCGTCCTTGCCTACTACGCGGAGCCGGGGGGCCTTGAGCTTTCCCATCCGAAGACCTTCGGCGGGATGCAGCGTTTTCTTGATTACCTCGGGGGCGAGCGAACCCTCCTCCCCGACGGCGAGCACTGGGATAAGGAAGCGGTCTGAGTCGTGGTGTTCTCTCAGAGCGTAAGCTCGTAGATCCGCCAGGTCTTGTAGTGGTGGCCGCCCATGAAGCTCGATGCTCGCAGGATGAGGTCGTTGTCCTCGAGGAGCATGGAGGGTTCGCACGTGCGGTAGCCGCGGGAGAGGGCATACGTGAGGACCTCGTGGTAGAGGACCGCGTCGATCCCGAGCTTGCGGAAACGGGGGCGTATTCCGAAGAACATCAGGCGCACGCGCGGGATGTGGCGGCGGGTGCGGAGGAGTCGAGCGATGCGCACAAGGTCGGTGTCCAGGAGTCGATTCCACCGCGGCTTGAGAGGAACGTTCGGATCGGGGAGGGCTCCTAGGACCGCGGCGAGCTCTCCGTCGACTGAGGCGAATCGGATCAAGCCAGGATCGGCGACCCACTTCAGGCTTGAGGCCATCGCGTCCGCCTCGGCGTCGTTCAGGGGCAGGAACCCCCAGTTGTTCCTCCACGCTTCGTTATAGATCGAGACGATACGGCCCACCTCCTCCCGCACGCGGGTGAGGTCGGCCGGTCGCGTCTCGATCGACCGCCGGCCGAGGATGCCTGGGACGATCCGCTTGAGCCTCTCGTCCAGACCCGGATCGATCTCGATCAGGTAGGCGTGGTAGTCTTTGACCTTCGCAAATCCGTAGCGCTCCAGGAACTCGCCGTAGTAGGGTGGGTTGTGCGTCAGTTCCACCGTGGGGGGCGCGTCGAAGCCTTGGACGAGGACCCCCTGGTGCGACTCGTGGGTGGCGGTGGAGTAGCCACCGGGGCCGCGCATCCTCTCCATTCCCTTCGCGACGAGCCACTCGCGCGAGCGGTCGAGGAGGGCGCGCGCCACCTCGAAGTCCTCCACGGTCTCGAAGAACCCGAAGAACCCAATCCGGGCCCGATAGTGGTCGTTGAAGCGACGGTTCACGGCCGCGGAGACCCGGCCGAGGAGGCGGCTCCCGGCGCGAGCGAGGAAGTGCGTCACCTCAGCGTTGCGGTGGTAGGGGTGAGCCGGGGTGAGGAGGCCCGCGGTCCCGAGGAGGCGGCTTCCCAATAGATCGGCGCGCAGCGGAGGCGTCCAGTGTGGATCCCCGCGATGAAGGTGCCACGGCACCGCCACGAAGGAACCAAGCCTACGATCCCCCAGAGGGATCTCTTCGAGAGAGAAGTGCATCACACCTCTGGAACAAGAGAATGTGGGGGTCATTATCCACAAAGGGAGGTGGAAAGGGAAGGGCCCCGATAGGGAGCCCCTGCTCGCCCTCGTCTGGAACGGGGCGCGCGGCGAACCTATAATCCCCCCGTGCGCGTGGGGGTCGTTCAATCTAATCCGCGGGTGGGGGCGGTCGAGGAGAACGTGGCGAGCGCCCTTCGCTCTATTGAGGAGGCGCGGCGAGAGGGGTGCGATCTCGTCGTCTTCCCGGAGCTCGCCCTCTCTGGGTACTTTCCCTTTGACCTCGTGTGGCGACCCGGTTTTGTGGCTCGAGTCGAGCGAGGGGTGCGCGACATTGCGAAGGCCTCGCGCGGGATTGGGGTCATCGTCGGTGGGATCTCCACGCGGCCGCGAAAGGGTGCGGTGAACCGCACGGATCCCTCGTCCGTCGCGGACGGCGCGGCGGAGGAACTCTCGAATAGCGCCTTCTTCCTCGCTGACGGGAAGCTCCTTCTTGAGCAGGCGAAGCTTCACCTTCCCTCGTTCGACGTGTACGGCGAGGAGCGCTACTTCACTCCTGGAGCGGGGACGCAGGTCTTCGACTTCCGCGGCAGGCGGCTTGGAGTCACTATCTGCGAAGACTTGTGGGTTGACGACGGCCCCGTGGAGACCCAAGCGAGCCTGGGCGCGGAGATTGTCATCAACATCTCCGCCTCGCCGTTCTTCGCCGGGAAAGGGGCGATCCGGCGCCGGCTCGGCGCGAGGAGGGCAAAGGAGAACGGGGTCTTCCTCCTCTACGTGAACCGAGTCGGGGGACAGGACGAGCTCGTCTTCGACGGAGGGAGCTTCCTCGTGGATCGGGAGGGAGACCTTCTCTTTCAGGCACCCTACTTCGACGAGGGCCTGTTCGTCCTCGACCTCGACCGACTGGCGCCGCTTGAGGCCCCGCGGGAGGACCCGATCGATCTCGTCCGTCGGGCGATCATCCTCGGGATCCGCGACTACGTCACGAAGAATGGATTCTCGCATGTTCTAGTTGGTCTCTCCGGGGGGATCGACTCCGCCTTGGTCGCCGCCCTCGCCGTGGAGGCGCTCGGTCCCAAAGCGGTGACCGGCGTCTCCATCCCGAGCGCGATCACGGCGCCGGAGAACCAAGAGGACGCGCGTGAGGTGGCGCGGAGGCTCGGGATCGCGCTCTTGGAGGTCCCGATCGAAGGGGCGGTCGACGCCTGCCGCCGTGCCCTTCCCCGACGCCCGAGCGGGGTGACGGACGAGAACCTACAGGCGCGCGCCCGCGGCACGTTCCTCATGGCCCTGGCGAACGAGCAGAACGCGCTCGTCCTCGTCACCGGAAACAAATCGGAGATCGCCGTGGGGTACAACACGCTCTACGGGGACACGGCCGGGGCCCTCGCCCCGATCGCCGATCTGTACAAGACAGAGGTCTACAAGCTTGGCCGGTCGCTGGGGGAGCGGATCCCCGCGCGGGTGAGGGAGAAGCCTCCCACCGCGGAGCTCCGGCCGGGCCAGCGGGACGAGGACGACCTTCCGCCCTACTCGCTCCTCGATCCCCTTCTCTCTGAGCTCGTCGAGAGGAATGCCTCGCGGGCCGACCTCGTGGCGCGCGGCTTCGACGAAGAGGTTGTGGGGGAGACCTTGGCGCGCTACTACCGAAGCGAGTACAAGCGCCGCCAGTTCCCTCCGGGGATCAAGGTCTCGCCGAAGGCGTTCGGGATCGGCCGCCGCATCCCGCTCACCCACTCCTGGCGCGACTAGAAAAGAAGGCCCCGGCCTTCTCGGTCGGGGCCTCTTGTGCGTCGTGGCTTACTCGATCTTGATGTCGATCGGCCTTTCCTTCTCCTTGATCGATTGCTTGAGCGGGACGCTCACACGGAGGATCCCGTCCTCAAAGCGCGCCTTGATCCCGCCCTTTTCCACCATGTCGGTCGGGAGCGGGAAGACGCGCCGGAACTCGCCGTAGCGGCGGCCGATGCGGAAGTAGTTCTCCTCCTTCACCTCGTCGGTCCGCTTCATTTCCCCCGAGATCACGAGTTGATTGTCCTCGACCTTGATCTCGATCTCCTCCTTCTTCAGCCCCGGGAGCTCCGTCTCGAAGGTGAGGTTTCGGTCCTTCTCGTAGATGTCGGTGCGGCCGAAGCTTGGGGTGATGTCGTACCCCACTTCGTCGAAGTCGCGGAAGAAGTCATCCATCAGCCGGGAGATGCTCGTCCCCATGAGGAACGGCTCGCGCCACAGAGCAGGTAGTCTCCTTGCCATCGTGCACCCCTCCTTTATACTCGCTATTTAGCAGTCGAACTACCCGACTGCTAAAAGCAGTATAGCGAGGGGAGGTCCCTTTGTCAAGGGGTTGTACGGCGCAAGGGACGGGGGTACGCTCTCAGCGTGGCAAAGAAGGTTTTCATTGCGCTCCTCGCCTTCTACCAGCGCCTCGTCTCCCCGGCGTTCCCTCCGCGGTGCCGCTTCTACCCGAGCTGTTCTCACTACGCGAAGGAGGCGATCGAGAAGTACGGCGCGCTGAAGGGAGTATTCCTTGCGATCCGCAGGGTCTTGCGCTGCCACCCGCTTCACCCGGGCGGTGTCGATCCAGTTCCGTAGACTAGAGCGTGCTGAACTCCTGTTTCATTCGCCGGACGAGGGCCGGGGCGGTGAAGAGGTCGACCGCGGTCATGGCGAGGGCCTTGGCGGCAAGGAGCATGGCGGCCTGTCCGCGTGGCGAGGCGGCGGCCGCGGCGAACTCGCGGGAGTGGGATGCGATCTCCTCCCCGCAGATCGCGATGTAGGGGTGGATGGCGGGGACGACCTGGCTTACGTCCCCCATGTCGGTGGACCCCAGGCCGCGCTCCTTCGGCGTGTGGAGCGACTCGCCCAGCGCCTCCAGGTTCGCAACGAAGGCGGCGGCCAAGGTGTGATTTGGCCTCATCGCCTTGTAGGCGTGTCCTACGGTCTGGAAGGAGAGCCTCGCCCCGGTCGAGAGCGCCGCGCCCTCGGCGCAGCGGCGCAGCTTCGCGAGGAGCTCGTCGCGGTACTCGCTTTCGGCGGCACGGACGTAGAAACAGGCTGCGGCGTGTTCGGGAACGATGTTCGGCTTCGCTCCGCCGTCCGTGATCACCCCGTGGATGCGCGCACCGTCCTTGATGTGCTGCCGCAGGGCGGAGAGGCCGTTGAAGGTCTGGATGACCGCGTCCAGGGCGTTGATCCCCTTCTCCGGGGAGGCCGCGGCGTGGGCGGGCCTGCCGGTAAACTCGATCACAACCTCAGTGATGGCGAGGCTCCCCCGGTCGGCCACGGTGTAGCTTGCGGGATGAAAGATCATCGCCGCGTCGACCCCCTTGAAGAGCCCGGCCTCGATCAGGGTCACCTTGCCGCCGCCTCCCTCCTCGGCGGGGGTGCCGAGGAAGAGGAGCCTTCCCGGTAGTTCGGCCTTGATCTCCCCCAGGGCGAGGGAGGTGCCCAAGGACGCTGCGGCGATCAGGTTGTGGCCGCAGGCGTGGCCGATCTCGGGGAGTGCGTCGTACTCCGCGAGGAGGGCGACGGTCGGGCCGCTTTTGACCTCGGGGTGAGAGGCCCGGATCGCAGTCTCGAGGTTCCCTATTCCAAGCTCGACGAGGAACCCTCCGGCGCGCAGTTCCTCGGCGAGGAGGCGCGAAGCCCGCCGCTCCTCGAACTTGAGCTCGGGATGATCGTAGATCTCCTGGCTGACCGCGATCAACCGCTTCGCAAGGCGGTCGACCTGGCCGCAGGCCTGCTCCTTCCACACGTTCATTTGACCTCCTTTGCGGAGATTCCCAGGGACCGCTCTTCTCTGCGAGGCGCCTAGATTCCCACAGCCCTTAGGGCCTCTTCCACCTCCAGCGCGAGCGAGTCCGACCCGGAGACCGTCCCACAGGCCTGGTCGCGGCGCTCAGAGGACCTTTGCGCGAGGGATGCGACCTCTCGCGTCACCGCATCGAGGTCGCGGTAACTCCAGTCCGCTCCGAGAGCGGAGGCGAGAGCGACGAGGATCTCCCAGTTTTCCTCGGCGAACGGCGCCGCCGCGGCCGGCGAGAGTTCCTTGACGCGACCGTCGGTGTCGATCAGGTGTCCCCCTCCTTCGATGGGGAGGGACACGGGCAGGATGACGTGTGCAAGATGGGTCGTCGCGTTCTCTGTTGGGGCCATCGCCACGACGAAGTCCATCCCCGCGAGATGCTCGGCGAGGGCCGAATCACGGCCCGGGTCGGCACCACAAGCGAGGCAGGCGCGGGCCTGGTTGAGCGGTCTTTGACTCCGTTTCTCCGCCCGGCTCCCCGATGACCGCTCGGGTGGGAACCCGACCCGCAAGAGCCCGTTTAGGTTGGGGACTGCGCGCAGGCGGACGACCCGGCCGTTTTTGGATTGCGCCGCGAGGTCGAAGACCGCCCGGGCCGTCTCAGCCGGCGCGCTCCCTTCCTCAAACACGAAGACGGGGTTCTTGGCTGCGGCGATCTGCTTTCGGATCGGATCGAGCTCGTCGCTTCCTCGCCGTCGCGCGTGGCGGAGCCGCTCCAGGATCGACGCGGGGGAGACGTCCTCGATCGCGAGGTCGGCCTCAGAAAGGTCTCCCCGGAGGCTGGTGATCGTGGCTCCTTGCGACTTGGCGCGGCGGATCTCAAGGTCGAGGAGGAAGCGCTCGTAGCGCGAGCGGGGCCCGATGACGAGGACGAGGTCCGAATTCGGGATCGCGTCGGTCGACGCGAGGAGCGAAGCGGGCACGGGGTAAGGCTCACTTGCTCTGAGGTCCTCGATGCCGAGGAGATCAGTGTGGAGGACCGTGCGGGCGAGATGAGAGAGGAGATAGCCCTCCTCGTTTGTCAGGTGCCCAGAAGCGAGGACGGCGATCCGATCCTCATCCACCGGGAGCCCCTCCTTGATGCGCGCGAACGCCTCCTCCCACGAGGCCCGGACGAGCCCTCCTCCTTTGCGAACGAGGGGGGTCGACAGCCGGGGGCGGCAGGTCCACGCCTGCCAGCCGTAGCGCCCCTTCGCACACAGGATCTCCCCTTCCGTGCGGGGGAGCGTCGCCAGGTAGCGGCCGTTCAGGGTCCTGACCTCCACGGGGCAGGCGAGGCCACACAGGGAGCAGACGGTCGCCGTCCCCTTCAGGCGGAGCGGAACCTGCTTTCTCAGGTTGACCCGGTCGGCGAGCGCGCCGGTCGGGCAGGTGTCGACGCAGGCCCCGCAGGAGACGCAGGCCGACTCCTGCCAGGGCCGGTCGAAGGGCGCCTCGACCTCCACGGCGATCCCCCGCCCGGCGAAGTCGATCGCGTAGATGCCGCAGACCTCCCCGCAGATGCGCAGGCAGCGGCCGCAGGCGATGCACTTCTCCGGATCACGGACGATGAACGGGTGTCGCTCGTCGGGTCGCCTGCGCGCAAGCTCTCCAGCGAAGGTCTCTTGAGATGCCCGCGCCGCCGTGGAGTAGTCTCGCAGTGCGCAGTGAAAACCGCGCGCGCACCCGCAGCTCAGGCACCGCTCGCCCTCGCGACGGGCCTCTTCGTCGGTGAAGTCGGTCGTGTACTCCTTTAGGTCACGGACGCGCTCCGCGGGCGGCCGAATCCGGGTCGGCACGCGGCGGGCTTCCCTCACATCCCCGAGGTCGGCGCGGGTGACGTCCTTCTTCTCGTGTGCGTAGGAAAGGGCCGGAACGATCGGAAGGCCGCGCAGGAGGCGGTCGATCGCGTCGGCTGCCCGACGGGCCGCGGCCACCGCCTCGATGGCGATGCTCGGGCCGCTCGCCGCGTCCCCGCCGGCAAAGACTCTTTCGCGGCACGTCTGACCGGTCTCAGGGTCCGCCACGATCCGTCTTTGTTCGTCGACGCGGATTCCCGAATCGGCGAGCGAGGAGGGTTCCAGCGCCTGTCCCAGCGCGAGGATCGCCGCGCGCGACGGGACCAGGAACTCCGACTCGGGGACAGGAACGGGCCTCGCGCGCCCGCTTGCGTCCGGCTCCCCGAGGCGCATTTGGATGCAGCGGATCCCGGTGAACTCCTGTCCCTCGACGACGAACTCGACCGGTTGGGTGAGGAAGCGGAATCTGACTCCCTCTTCCTCGGCCTCCGCAACTTCGTGGGGGATGGCGGGCATCTCCTCTCGGCTCCGCCGGTAGACGAGCGTTACCTCGGCACCGAGCCGGCGCGCGGAGCGGGCGGCGTCGATCGCCGTGTTCCCTCCTCCGATCACGGCGACTCGGCCCGGCAGCGTGACCGGCTCGCCCATGTTGAGACGACGGAGGAAGTCGATCCCGTGGAGGACGGCCGGGTGGTCCTCGTGCGGGACGGAGAGTGTACGGGACTCCCACGCGCCCAGGCCGAGGAAGACCGCGTCGTAGTCGCGTTCCAGGGCGTCGAGCGAAAGGTCCGCTCCCAGGCGAACTCCGCCGTGGAACTCGATCCCCATCTCCTGGAGGACGGCGAGCTCCCGGTCGAGGACCCCTTGCGGGAGGCGGAAGTCCGGGATCCCGTAGCGGAGCATCCCACCCATCTTGGGCATGGCGTCGAAGACGACGGCGCCGTGCCCGCGCCGGCGGAGGAAGTACGCTGCGGAGAGCCCGGCCGGGCCGCCGCCGACGATCGCTACGCGGAACCCCGTGTCCGCCTCCCGCGAGGGGATGTAACGGAATGCCCGATCGCCCAAGAAGCGCTTCATGTGGCGGATCTGGACCGGCTCCTCCGCGATCTGGCGTCGGCAGGCCTCCTCGCACGGGGCGGGGCAGATCCGGCCGAAGGAGGCGGGGAATGGGAGTTTCTCGTACAGAACCTGTAGTCCCTCCAAGAACAGGCCGTTCGCCGCTAGGCTCACGTACCCCTGACAGTCGGTGTGCGCCGGGCAGGCGAGCTGGCACGGGCCAACACAATCGCCAAAGTGGTGGCTGAGCAGAAGATCGAGCGCCGTCTTGCGGATCTCCTGCGCCGCCTGGGAGTCGGTCGCGACCGCCATTCCGTCCTTGACCGGCGTGGAGCAGGCCCTCACGACCCCCACCCCTTCGACTTCGACGGCGCAGACCCCGCAGGAGTCGAACGGGTCAAGGCGCCTCTCCGCGCACAGAGCGGGAACCACGATCCCATAGCGGCGCGCAAGCTCGAGGATCGTCTCCCCTTCGCGGCCCGTGAGGCCCTTTCCGTTGATCGTGACGGAGATCATTCCCCCACCTTTTATCTGACCTCGACGGCCCCGAACGGGCAGACCTCGCGGCACCGGCCGCACCGGATGCACGCTTTCTCGTCGATCCTCTGGAACGCTCCGTCCCCCTGCCCGATCGCGTGGACTGGGCACTTGCTCGTGCACAGCTTGCAGTCCCGACACCGCGTCTCGTCGATCCGGTAGTGGATGAGGGCGCGGCAGACGTGGGCCGGGCAGGCCTTGCCGCGGAGGTGGGCCTCGTACTCGTCCTGGAAGTAGCGGGTCGTGGTGAGGACGGGATTGGGAGCAGTCTGGCCGAGACCGCACAGGGAGTGGCGCTTGACCTTCTTCCCTAGGTCGATCAGGCGCTCGAGCTCGTTGGGTTCCCCCGCGCCGGCGCAGATGCGCGTCAGCCCCTCCAGCATCCGCTTCGTCCCGATCCGGCAGAACGTGCACTTCCCGCACGATTCCTTCTGAGTGAAGTCAAGGAAGAAGCGCGCAACGTCGACCATGCACGTGTCCTCGTCGAGCACGATCAGGCCGCCCGAGCCCATGATCGCGCCGGTCTGGGTGATCGACTCGTAGTCGACCGGCACGTCGGCGAGGGAGGAGGGGATGCACCCGCCGGATGGACCGCCGATCTGGACCGCCTTGAACGCCTTGCCGTCCCGCGTCCCTCCCCCGACGTCGAAGACGATCTCGCGGATCGTCATCCCCATCGGGATCTCCACGAGGCCGCTGTGCTTCACTTTCCCGGCGAGGGCGAAGACCTTCGTCCCCTTGCTCCGTTCGGTCCCGTGGCGTGCGAACGCCGCGGCGCCGTGGCGGATGATCCAGGGGACGTTCGCCAAGGTCTCCACGTTGTTGATGACGGTCGGCCTCCCCCACAGGCCGGAGGTGGTCGGGTACGGCGGCCGCCGGCGGGGCATCCCCCGCCTCCCCTCGATGGAGGCGATGAGGGCGGTCTCTTCCCCGCACACGAAGGCCCCGGCTCCGGCCTTGATTGCGACGTCGAAGGAGAACTCGCTTCCCAAGACGTGGTCGCCCAGGAGGCCGGCCTCCCTCGCCGCGACGATCGCCTTCTCCAGGCGTTCGATCGCCAGGGGGTACTCGGCGCGCACGTACGCGTATCCGCGCGAGGCGCCGATGGCGTAGGCCGCGATCGCCATCCCTTCGAGGACCCGGTGTGGGTCGCCTTCGAGGACGCTTCGGTCCATGAACGCGCCGGGGTCCCCCTCGTCACCGTTGCAGACGACGACCTTCTCCGAGGACGACTCGCGTGCGGCGAAGCCCCATTTCGTGGCCGTGGAGAAGCCGGCCCCGCCGCGGCCGCGCAGCCCAGAGGCCTTGATCTCCTCGATCACCTCGCTTGGGGTCATCTGAGAGAGGACCTTCTCGAGCGCCTCGTATCCGCCGCGTTCCCGGTACTCCGCAAGCGACTCGGGGTCGATCAGGCCGCAGTTCTCAAGGACGATGCGCACCTGGCGCGCCAAGAAGTTGTCGGAGGGAGTGAGGAGCTCCTGCACGGGATTCCCGCCGACGAGGTGCTCCGCCACGATGCGGTCCACGTCCTGTGGCCGCACGTGCCCGTAGGTATAGCGTTCTCCGTCTTTTGTTGTGACGTCGACGAGCGGCTCGTTGTAGCACATGCCGACGCAGCCGACCCGCTTCAGCCTCACGGAGAGATTGCGTTCGGCCAAAGAGGAGGTAAGGGCCGCGTACACCTCGTCTGCGCCGGCAGCGATCCCACAGGTCGCCAGGCCCACGGAGACCTCGGCCGTGGGGTTCACGCTCGCTCCTCTTTTTGCCACGCGGCGATCACTTCGTCGATGCGTCTACGGGTCAGGCGGCCGTAAGTCTTGCTATCGATCATCATCGCCGGGGCGAGGCTACAACAACCAAGGCAGCGGACGATCTCCAGGGTGAACTGGCCGTCTTTCGTGGTCTCGCCCTCCGTCAACCCGAGCCTCTCCTTGAGTTGGTCCAGGATATCGTTTGCTCCGAGGACGTGGCACGCCGTCCCCTGGCAGACGCGGATGAGGTGCCTCCCGGGACGATCCAGGCGAAACTGCGAGTAGAAGGTCGCCACCCCGTAGACGCGGCTGAGGGGTGTGCGGGTGTAGCGCGCGACGCGGACGAGGTTCCCCTCCGCGAGGTAGCCGTGACGGGCCTGGATCGCTTGCAGGAGGGGAATGACGCTCCCTGGGAAGGGAGGAAAGGAGCCGACAACACCATCCAGCGCGTCCGCGGGTTCGACCGGCAAAGAAGGGGGCTTCGGCATGAGGCTTCTCTCTAGTGGGAGGCCGGGGCGGGGACGACACCCTCGCGGATCGGTCGACCCAGATCTCGCTTACCCAACGCCTCGTCCACTCCCGGGACCTCCTTTCGCTGGAGCTGACCGCTCGCGGCCGGCGCGGGGGGATTATCCCTCCCCTCTGCAGGGGCCGCAAGGAGTGGCATCCTTTCCGGATAGACGTACAATCGGACGAGGAGGAAGGATGCGTTACTACATCGAAAGCGACGGGAGGGTGTTCCTTGTCGATCGAGGCGGGGTCCTCGACCTTCCGCAAAGAGAGGAGATCCCCTTTCTAGGGGAGGAGATCGCGCCTCTCGGGACGGTCGAGCAGGTCGTCTTCTGCTCTCCTTGCCTCGATAGACACCCACACGAGTGGCCGAGCAAGGACGACCTCTCGACTGATCCCCGAGCCTCGGCTCTCGTCCGCGAGGCGGTGCACGCAAGCATGCCCCGCGTCGTCGTGGAGGGGGTATGTCTCGAGGGGGAGACCATTCTCCTCGTGAAGGGGAGTCGTGGCCTGACCGAGGGACGGTGGTCGCTCCCCGGTGGGTTTCTGCGCTTCGGGGAGACGCCGGAGGAGGGGGTCCGGCGCGAGGTGGAGGAAGAACTCGGCGTGACGGCGCGGGTGGACGGGCTCCTCGACGTCAAGGGACGACAGGGTCCGACGACCCGTCTCCAGTGGGTCATGATCTTCTTTCGTGTCTCCCTGTGCGGAGTTCCCTCCCCCAATCCGGACGAGATCGCAGAAGCGCGCTACTTCCCCCTCTCCGAGGCGCGACACCTCCTGTTCGATGACCTCATGCGCGAGGCGATCGCCCTTCTCCTCGAGAAGGAGCCACCCCTCACAAGAGGTCGATGCTCATGAGGAGGGTGATGTCCTTCTTCCACTCCAAGTAGTAGGGGAGGTGCTCGAGGCGGATGCCGAGGGAGACGCGGGAGCCCGCCACGGGGGTCAGGACGAGGTCGAGCGAGAATTGATGAAGGTCTGTGGGCGCGCCATCCCACATCTCGCGGGAGAAGGTATAGGACGCAAGAAGGCTCACAAAGTCGGTGATCAGGTAGTCGTAGCTTGCGGTGACTTCGAGTCGATAGGTGTGGAGGATGTCGTACGACCCCGAGAGGCTTCCTCGCGTCAGGAACTGAACTTCTGGGGTGGTGGTGAAGGCGTAGTCGAAGGCGATCGTAGCGAGGAGATCGTTCGGAGCACCCATGGGGTCAAGGACCTCATACCCCAGGCCGAGCTTGAGATCCCCTCCACAGTAGCGGCTGTAGCTATTGTCCTCCACGAGCTCCCCCATCTGGGAGAGGTCGAGCGCGTCCAGCCCCCCCATCTTGGTGAGGCCGCTCCCTTCGATGATCTCCTGGAGCGCCGCGAGAAGCTCGGCGAGTGACGCGTAGGTGGCGACGTTGTCAATCTCGTACGCGATCGACTCAAGGTCCGCTCGGCTCAAGTTTTCGGAGATGCTGTGCTGCGCCACAAGGTGGGCATCGATCTTGATCGCCTTGGCGAGAGGGGTGGCGTTGACGAAGCGGCCGTAGCCGACCCCAAGGGCGACGGAGATCCCGATCGTCACGTAGGACGAGGCGCTCTTCCCGGTGAGCCCAGCGAACCCGAAGTACGGCGCGTCCGGGGAGAAGTAGCGCTTGAAGTTCCCTTCCGCCGTGGCGAGGAAGGAGGAGAGGCCAAGGAGCGAGATCGTCATGTCGTTCTTGACCTCGAGGTCAAACCCGAAGTCGGGCGAGTCGAAGAGGCGCCGATAGTTCACCTTGAGCTGTCCCTCATTGACGTCTCGCTCGCTCAACCCGTAGGGGTCGTTCTGGTACCGATAGGAAAAGCTCATCCCCAGGTCGGTCAGGTCGGTGCGCGGCGAGCGATAGTCGCAGAGCGGGAACGCCGCCGCGGATGCCTGGAGGAGAAAGAGAGAAAGAACGAGAATCAAGCCGGTCTTCATACGCATCACCCCTGGAGGAGAAGGTAGGGCAAGGAACGGAGGGGAGGCAACCGACTCCTTCACGTTTGGGAGTGCGGGATGTCCGTCTTCGCCTGGGGGCTCTCTTCCAGACTCCCTTCCCCATCGTGGGCGTGGGATGGAGGGGAGCTCCGCTTGGGCTCCTCGTTGTCGAACAGGGGAAGCTGCTGGGCGCGCGCCTCGCTCAGTCGGCCGACGCCGACCCCGATCAGGCGGACTCCCCGTCCCGCGAGGGAGATCCGGCGGCGGAAGAGCTGAACGGCCATGGCCTCGATGAGGTAGGAGGAGTCGGTCGCCGCGGTCAGGCTCGCCTGGCGGGTGGCCGTCTGGAAGTCCGCGAAGCGGATCTTGATCCGGACCATCTTTCCCAACAGTCTCTCGTCGCGCAGCTCGTCGGCCACGGCGTGAGCGAGAAGCTGCAGGTGGTCTTCGATCGCTCTGTGGGTGTAGAGATCCTCGGGGAGGGTCACCTCGCGGGAGATCGAGTGGGCTTCGCGGGACGGGCGAACGGGTGTGTCGTCCTCGCCGCGGGCAAGGTGGTACAGGGTCTTTCCGCTTATTCCGAACTCACGCACGAGGAGTTCGAGCGGCGAGCGGCGCAGGTCAAAGATCGTGCGCAGGCCGAGGCCCTCGAGGCGGCGGGCGGTCACCTTCCCCACCCCCCAGATCCTTCCCACGGGGAGTGGGTCGAGGAGTGCCTGCACCTCACCGGGTTCGATCACCATGAGGCCGTCCGGCTTCTTCATCTCGGAGGCGAGTTTGGCGAGGAACCGATTGGGGGCGAGCCCGATCGAGCAGGTGAGGCAGGTCCGGTCGTGGATGCGATCCTTGATCTTGGCCACGATCCCCGGCGCGGGGCCGAGGGTCCCCTCGCTCTCCGTGAGGTCGAGGAACGCCTCGTCGAGGGAGACGAACTCGACGAGCGGCGTATAGGCGAGGAGGATCTCCCGCACCATCTGGGAGATCTCTCGGTAGCGGTCGAAGCGCGGCTCAAGGTAGATTCCGTTTGGGCAGAGGCTGCGCGCTCGACTCATCGGCATGGCGCTTGCCACTCCGTGCCTGCGCGCCTCGTACGAGGCGGTCGCCACCACCCCGCGCGGTCCCAGTCCACCTACAATCACCGGTCTCCTGCGGTAGGCCGGATGATCGAGCTGCTCCACGGCGGCGAAGAAGGCGTCCATGTCGACGTGGGCGATCCGATGGAGGGGCTTCTCGCTTGTCATGGGAGATGCTCCCGGATCCAAGTGGCGGTGGCGGGGAGCGTAAGGTCGTGGATCAATCGGTACGCGGCGGGGCCGTAGTGGAAGCTGTGGTGCGGCGCAGACTCTGGGAAGGGAGCCCGGCGGGGATTCACAAGCGAAAGGGGGATCTCTCCCTCCAAAGCAAGCTCGCGTGCGAGGGACCGAAGGCCGGCGAGGCGCTCTTGACTTCCTCGCTTCAACGGCTGGGAAGACAGGAAGGACGAGAGCGCCTCGAGCTTGAGCCCCAAGAGCGTGCACGGCCGCAGGTGGAGCCGCGCGGTCCGGCCCGCGGGGTCGATGACCTGCAGAGGGGGCTCCACAATCGGCCCGGGAGAGAGCGCTAGCTCCTCCCATTCCCGGCGGAGCCCCTGTTCAAACCTCGGCCGGTCCCAGAGGAGATGGTCCCCGCCGAAGACGGCTTGGTAGAGGAGCTTCTCCAGGTCGACCGCGTCCAGAAAGGGGTGGAGGGCGAGCTCTCGCTGGATGATTTCGAGTGCCTTTTCTTTCTCGGTCACGCGCGACAGGATAGAATCGGGTGGGATGGAGGTCAAGGCGCGGATCGTCCTTACGGGACACCCGGGCGTGGGAAAGACGACGCTGATTGAGCGGGTTTTGGAACGGATCTCCCTCCGCGCCGGCGGGATGCTCACGCGGGAGATCCGCAAGTGCGGGTATCGGGTCGGGTTCTCGATTGTGGATCTATTGACCGGCGCGGAGGGGATTCTCGCCCACCTCCATGAGCGAAGCGGCCCGAAGTTCGGCCGCTACCGGGTCAACCTCGCCGACCTCGAAGGCGTGGGAATCCCCGCGATCCGCCGCGCGATCGCAGAGGCCGACCTCGTGGTGATCGACGAGATCGCCCCGATGGAGCTCGCCTCTTCCGCCTTCCTTCCGGCCGTCGAGGCGGCCCTCGCAAGCCCGAAGGCGCTCCTTGTCTCCACCCACGCCCACGTCGATCACCCCCTCGTCCATCGGATTCGCCAGGATCTCGATCTCTTCCGCGTCAAACTCTCCAATCGTGACGAACTGGTGGAGCAAATTGCCGAGCGGTTTGACCGGAGACCTGAAGGACAGGAGATCCCGCCGCCGGCTCGTTGACGCTTGGGGAGGGCCGCGCTATAGTCGTTCCCCGCTCCGGAGAGGAAGCGGACGGGGTAGCGAGAGCAAGCCATGATCCAATCCAAACGAATCGGGATCCGCCGGGAGGACATGTACCAATGGGAACGGCGCGTTCCGCTCGTTCCCCAAGACGCGCAGGAGCTTTCTCACAAGCATAGGATTGAGGTATTCGTCGAGTCCTCGGCGAAGCGGATCTTCACGGAGGCGGAGTACCGGCGGGCGGGGATCAAGGTCGTGGAGAGCCTCACCGACTGCCCGATCATCCTCGGGATCAAGGAGATCCCGATCCCAGTCCTTGAGGAAGGGAAGACCTACGTCTTCTTCTCCCACACGATCAAGGGACAGCCACACAACATGCCGATGCTCCGCCGCATTCTCGAGCTTCGCTCTACGCTCATCGACTACGAGAAGGTGACCGACGAGGACGGCCGGCGCCTGATCTTCTTCGGGAACTACGCGGGGCTTGCGGGAATGCTCGATACCCTGTGGGCGTTCGGCGAGCGCCTGGCCTGGGAGGGGATCGAAAATCCTTTCCAGGAGGTCGACCGCGCCATCGACTACCCGGATCTCGACGCCGCGAAGGCCGCCCTACGCAAAGTGAGCGAGCGAATCGCGACGGAGGGATTGCCGCGGGCGATCGCTCCTCTCGTCGTCGGGTTTGCAGGCTACGGGAACGTCTCCCGAGGAGCACAGGAGATCCTCGATCTTCTGCCCGTGCGCGAGACGAGCCCCCAGGAGCTCCTCGCAGTGTCGAAGAAAAGGACGTCGGATCGCGTCGTGTACAAGGTCGTGTTCAAGGAAGAGGACATGGTGGAGCCGGTGGAGCCGGGGAAGGGATTTCTCCTTGAGGAGTACTACCGCCACCCCGAGCGCTACCGGGGCGTCTTCCGCCGCTACCTCCCTCACCTGGACATCCTCGTGAACGGCATCTACTGGGAACCGATCTACCCGCGCCTGGTCACCAAGGAGGAGGTGCGGAAAATGGTCAGGAAGGGGCGACCGCGACTGCGCGTGATCGGGGACATCAGTTGCGACGTCGAGGGAGCGATCGAGTGCACCGTGAAGGCGACGGAGCCGGATAACCCTGTCTACGTCTACGACCCGATCAAAGATCGGGTGACCGACGGGGTCGCTGGGGACGGGCCCGTGATCCTGGCGGTGGAGATCCTTCCGACGGAGCTCCCGCGCGAGGCCTCGACCTACTTCAGCGGCGTCCTCAAGGAGCACATCCCGCCTCTTGTCCAGGCGGACTTCGATGCAGACTTCGATCACTGCGAGCTCTCCTCCCCGCTCAAGCGGGCGGTGATCGCCTACCGGGGTGAACTGACGCCGAACTACCGCTACTTGGAGAAGTTCCTCGCGCAAAGCGGCGACGAGAGAAAGCCGAAAGGAGAAGACGCGTGAAGAAAGTGCTCGTCCTGGGGGCCGGCCTCGTCTCTGGACCGCTCATTCACTATCTCCTCGATCAGGAAGGGTTCGAGGTAAAGGTGGCGACCCGCACCCGGGAGAAGGCAGAGAGGCTCGTTGGGGGAAGGGCGAACGGGATCGCCGAACAAGTGGACGTGAACGATGAAAAGGCCCTGGAGAGATTGATCGCGGAGGCCGATCTCGCCATCAGCCTCCTCCCCTTCGTCTACCACCCCCTCGTCGCCCGGCTGTGCGTGAAGCATCGAAAGAGCATGGTGACCACGTCTTACGTGAAGGACGAGATGAAGGCGCTCGACTCCGAGGCGCGGGCGGCGGGGGTGATCCTCCTAAACGAGATCGGCGTCGACCCCGGGATCGACCACATGTCGGCGATGGAGGTCATCGACCGGATTCGGGGAAGGGGAGGCGAGCTCGTCGGATTCTCGTCCTACTGCGGAGGCCTGCCGGCTCCCGAGGCGAACACGAACCCGTTCGGATACAAGTTCTCCTGGAGTCCGCGCGGGGTGGTCCTCGCCGGGAAGAACCCGGCGCGCTACCTGGAGGACGGGAGGGTGGTGAGCGTCCCAGGGGAGGAGCTGTTTGCGCGTCATTGGCCCGTCCAGATCGAGGGATTCGGGACCCTCGAGGGGTATCCGAATCGCGACTCCATTCCCTACCGGGAGACGTACGGGGTCTCGCAGGTCAAGACCATCTTCCGCGGGACGCTCCGCTATCTCGGTTGGTGCGAGACGCTCCGAGCGATCGCCCGCCTCGGGTTCCTGGACGAAACGGAGCGAAACGACCTCGCTGGCCTTAGGTGGTGCGACCTTACGGCGCGGCTCATCAGGAGCTCGGGGAAGACCATCAAGGAGGACCTCGGTCGGTTCCTCGGCCTCCGGGTGGATTCCCCTGTGGTGTCGAACCTGGAGTGGCTGGAGCTCCTGTCGGCCGAGCCCCTTCCCCGCGGGGCCCGCTCGTACCTCGATAGTCTCGTAGAGCAGATGCTCGAGAAGATGCGCTACGCGCCGGGAGAGCGCGACATGCTCGTCATGCAGCACGAGTTCACCGTCAAGTACCGAGATCGGCGCGAGCGGATCGTCTCGACCCTGATCGACTACGGGATCCCCCACGGCGACTCCTCCATGTCCCGCCTGGTCGGCCTTCCGGCGGCGATCGCAACCAAGCTGATCCTGAACGGGGAGGTAGACCTTGTCGGCGTGCACGTCCCGGTCCTTCCGGAGCTCTACTCGCCGGTCCTCACGGAACTCCGCGAGTTGGGGGTCGCCTTTCACGAGAAGGAGGAGGTTCTTCCCCCGGGTTGATCTCGGGGTAGGCGCGTATCGAGAAGGGGATCACACCCTGTTCTATAAAGAGCTGTTGCTGAATTCGGTGCTTGGCGATGAGCTCAGTTAAGTTGTATATTGATTTATCCGGCTACGGAGTGGGCACGAGACCAGAGGGGTGCGCGCCCGAGGCCCAACACGAGTCAGGAGGTACAGCATGAGCGGTCGATCCATCTTGATCAAGACGGAGATCCCCGGCCCGAAATCGCGGGAGATCGCGAGTCGCAAGGAACGCTACGTCCCGAAGGCGTTCGACACGCTAGCACCGTTCTACATCGCAGAGGGAAAGGGCGCGCTGGTGAAGGACGTCGATGGAAACCAGTTCATCGACTTCACGGGCGGTTGGGGATGCCTGATCGTCGGCCACACGCAGGATCGCGTGGTCCGTGCGATCTGCGACCAAGCGGCGAAGTTCACCCACACGGACTTCACGGCGATCCCCTACGACCCCTTTGTGACACTCGCCGAGCGGCTCGCCAAGCGGGCCCCTGGCCCTTCCCCCAAGCAAGTCGCGTTCTTCAACTCCGGGGCCGAGGCGATCGAGAACGCGGTCAAGGTCTCTCGGAAGTACACCAAGCGTCGCGCGGTCATCGTCTTTGAGGGCGCGTTCCACGGCCGGACCCTCCTCACGATGACGATGACCCACAAGGCGACCCCGTACAAGGCGGGGTTTGGCCCGTTCGCGCCCGACGTCTACCGGCTCCCGTTCCCAAACCCGTACCGGAACAACCTCCGATTCGAGGACTGGGAGCGGCTCTTTTTCTCCCTTCTCGATCCCGAGGAGGCGGCGTGCGTCGTCGTCGAGCCTCTTCAAGGGGAGGGCGGGTTCATCGTCCCTGCGGATGGGTTCCTCGAGTACCTTCGGGAGTTCACGGCCAAGCATGGGATCCTGTTCGTCGTCGACGAGATTCAGTGCGGGTACGGGCGGACGGGGAAGTTCTTTGCCATCGAGCACTACGGGGTGGAGCCGGACTTGATCGCGGTTGCGAAGTCGATCGCGATAGGCCTCCCGCTGTCGGCGGTGATCGGGAAGAAGACGATCTACGATGCGATCCCAGACAGCGCGATCGGAGGGACGTACGTCGGGAACCCCGTGGCCTGCCGTGCCGCAATCGAGGTCCTGAATGTCATCGACGAGGAGAAGCTCCTCGATCGCGCCGTCGCGATCGGGAAGATCACCCGCAGGCGCTTCGAAGAGATGAAGAAGAAGTACTCCCTGATCGGGGACATCCGCGGCCTGGGGGCGATGCTCGGGATCGAGCTCGTGGCGGATCCGGTCACGAAGACTCCGGCCAAGCACGAGTGCCACGAGGTGGTGGTGGAGTGCCTGAAGAATGGCCTCGTCATGCCGAGCGCGGGACTGTACGGGAATGTCCTGCGGATGCTTGTCGCCCTCGCGATCACCGACGATCAACTGAACGAGGGGCTGGACGTGCTGGACCGGGCGATCGGGAAGGTCGCCAAGAAGGGGTAGGACGATCGACACGCGAAGAGGGAGACACGCGATGCTACGGATCAAGAAAGAGAGGCGGACCTACTTCTACGACCCGCGCAACGAGCCGGCCGCATTCGCCTCCGTGGGGGACGTCGTCACCTTCGAGACGGTCGACTGCTTCGACGACCAACTGAAGACGCCGCAGGACCTCGCGCACGCGCTCGACATGTCGCACACGAACCCCAACACCGGCCCGCTCTTCGTGAACGAGGCCGTGCCGGGGGACATCCTCTCGGTGAGGATCCTCGACATCGAACCGGAGGACCATGCCGTGGCGACCCTGATCCCCCGCGAGGGGGTCCTGCAGGACCGGGCCCCCGGCCCGGTGACGCGGATCTTTCGCATTAAGGATCGCATGACGATCTTCAACGACGACATCGTGATTCGGCCGCGGCTCATGGTCGGCACGATCGGGACGACCCCCCTCGCGCGATCTCCCACCGGCCTTCCCGGCGACCACGGGGGGAATATCGACGTCCCCACCGTGGGGATCGGGGCCTCCCTCTATCTTCCCGTGTTCGTCCCCGGAGCGCTTTTGCAGATGGGCGACGTGCACTCCGCGATGGGGGACGGCGAGATCTGCATCGGCATGGAGTGCGGGGCCGAGGTGACGGTCGAGATTCAAGGGCTCCTTAAGGACCGGTTCCTCGCGGGTCCGCTCGTGGAGACCGCGGAACGCTGGGGGATTATCGCCGACGCGCGTACCTTCGAGGACGCAGTGCGGCTTGCCGTGCGGCGGACCGCCGGCTTCCTCACCCAGAAGCTCTCCCTCACGCTCGAAGACGCCGCGCTCCTGATCAGCACGGCGTGCGACGTGAAGCTGGCCGAGTGGGCCGACGCGAACTACAACCTGGTCGTCTACGTCGAGGTCCCCAAGTACCTGGATAAGCGGGGACGACTCGAGTCGTTCTAAAGAGAAAGGAGGTGAGGGAAGGCATACAAGAGGAGGGCACGGGCCTTAGGTCACTTGTGCGGTCTGGCTTCTTCACGAGCGTTTCATCGAAGGAGGGTGACGGTTGTGAACAGGTGGATGGTTGCGTTCTTGTGCGGGATTGCCCTTTTGGGAACCCTTGTGTTCCCCGCGATCGCTCAGGAGAAGACCCCGATCAAGCTTGGGGTCATCTTGGAGCTGACCGGATTCGGGGCGGAGATGGGGATCGAAGGCAAGCAGTGCGCGGAGGTCGCCGCGGCACTCAAGAACGATAGCGGCGGGGTTGCGGGGCACCCGATCGAACTCCGGATCATCGATGGTCAGAGCGACACGGTCGCGTTTCAGAGCGCGGCGGTGAGGCTCTCCGGAGAGGAGATCCTCGCTGCCCTCGGCGCGAACGATATCTCCTTCTCCCAGGCGGCCGGAGCGGAGTTCCAGAAGGCGGGGATCGTCTGGATCGACTGCGGCGGGACGACGCCGACCATCCCCGAGATCGGCGACTACAATTTCATGATCCCCGTGCCGGATAACGATCAGGGGAGGGGCGTCGCGGCGTTTGTCTTCAAGAAGCTCGGCTACAACACGGTCGCTATCTTCAAGGACATCGGAAGCGCCTACGGGACGGAGCTCACGAACTACTTCATCCAGTACTTCAAGGAGTTCACCGGGAAGGAGAACCCTGTCCCGCTTGTCCTGACCTACCAGGCGGGCGACGTCGACTACACGTCTCAGCTCACGAAACTCAGGGCCGATGCAGGGAAACTCGGGATCCAGGCGGTCATCCTTCCGACCTGGCCGCGCGACGCGCCGACGATCGCCCTCCAGGCGCGGGCGATGGGGATCAACCTTCCTCTGATCGGGACAGACGGGGTGGACACCACGGCCCTCACCGAGGTCGGGGGCACAGCGGTGGAGGGGATGGTCTACTCCACGCACTTCCACTATGAGAACGTCGCTACGGCTCAGGTGACCGAGTTCGTGGACCGCTTCTTCCGCGTCTACGGCTTCCCGCCGGGCGCGTTCGGGACGATGGCGTTCGACGCGCTCTCGGTCATCATGGAGGCCCTGGAGAAGAACATCACGGAGATGGGAGACGCCGCGTGGAGCGCCCTCTCGCTCGCAGAGAAGCGGACCCTCCTCCGCGACACGCTTGCGACCGGGACCTTCACCTCTGCCACCCAGACGATCCAGTTCAACTCGCTGCGTCAGCCGCAGCGCGGCTTGACGTGGGTGATCGTTCGGGACGGGGAGCGGCACTTCTACTACTTCCAGCCCTACGCGGAGTACGCAAAGTAGGGAGATTCGCTAGCCCGGGGAAGCCCCTCACGGGGCTTCCCCTCTTTGTGGTCCTCGTGACGTGAGCAAGGAGAGGCTATGGGCGGACCTGACGTGCTCTTGGAGGTCTCTGGCCTGGGAAAGACGTTCGGCGGACTCGTCGCCGTCTCCAACTTCGAGGCCCAGGTCCCGCGGGCCCAGATCATAGGCCTGATCGGGCCGAACGGCGCCGGCAAAACCACGGTCTTCAACCTGATCAGCGGGGTCCTGAAACCGACCTCCGGGAGGGTCCGATTTGGAGGGCGGGACATCACGGGCCATCCGCCGGACCGGATCTGTCGCTGCGGAGTCGCGCGCACGTATCAAAAGATTCGCCTCTTCCACAACCTAAGCGTCCTGGACAACGTCCGTTATTCGCTCGTCAAGACGGCGCGCTACAACCTCATGGACACGCTGATCGGATCGCCTCGGTATCGAAGGGAGGAGCGGCGGATGGGGGAGCATGCGGAGCGGATGCTCGACACGCTGGGGATCCTTTCTCTGCGGGACGCGATCGCCTCGGACCTCGCCTACGGCCAGCAGCGCCGGGTGAGCATCGCGCGGGCGCTCGCCCTAGAGCCGACCCTCCTCCTCCTCGACGAGCCGACCGCCGGCCTGAACACGCAGGAGGCGGGCGAAATCGCCCGTCTCATCTCCCGTCTGCGCGACGAACTCCACCTGACGATCATCCTCGTCGAGCACAACATGCGGGTCATCATGGCGATCTGCGAGGACATCATCGTGCTCGATAAGGGTGAGACGATCTGCCGCGGGACGCCGGAGAAGGTGCAGCAGGATCCGAGGGTGATCGAGGCCTACCTGGGGGTGGCGACCGATGCCAACTGACACGATGGCCCTCCGCCTGCAGGACGTGCACGCCGGCTACGGGAAGATGGAAGTCCTCCTCGGGATCGATCTTCTCGTTGGTGACGGCGAGATCGTCGCCCTGGTTGGATCGAACGGAGCGGGGAAGACGACGACTCTCCGCACGATCGTCGGGCAAGTGAAGGCGCGGGCGGGAACGGTCGAGTTCCTGGGCGAGGACATCTCTCGCGAACCGCCGTACGCCCTGACGCGTAAGGGAATCGCCATGAGCCCGGAAGGCCGTGCAGTTCTAGGAAACCTCTCTGTCTTCGAGAACCTGCGGCTCGGCGCGTACACGGTCAAGGACTCGGTGCGGTTCAAGAAGGAGCTTGAGCGCGTGTACGCGCTTTTCCCTCGGCTCAAGGAGCGCGAGCGGCAGAGCGGCGGGTCCTTGAGCGGCGGGGAGCAGCAGATGCTCGCCGTCGGACGGGCGCTGATGAGCTCGCCCCGGCTTCTTCTCCTGGACGAGCCGTCATTGGGAATCGCGCCGAACTTGGCGCGGACCATCTTCGCCACCTTCCAAGAGATCCGCGAGGAGGGGAGTTCGATCTTGATCGTGGAGCAGAATGTCTCCCTCTCCCTGCGGGCCTCGGACCGGGCGTACGTCATGGAGCGGGGGCAGATCCCCCTCGAGGGGGAGTCCAAGGCGCTGCTTGAGAATCCGCACGTCAAGGCCGCCTACCTGGGGGTCGCCTAAGGGGAGATCGCATGTCCTTTCAATACGTTGTGCAGCAGATCCTGAACGCGCTTGCCTGGGGAAGCATGCTCGGCCTCATGGCCGTCGGATACACCCTCCTCTACGGCGTACTCGGGCTCGTGAACTTCGCTCAGGGCGAGATCTTCATGGTGGGAGCCTTCTCGGCGTATCTCGCGATGGCCTTGGGGAACGCCCCGTTCTGGGTCGGTCTCCTCGCGGCCGTGGGGGGGGCCGTGATCGCGGGCGTCATCCTCGAGCGGGTGGCGTTCCGCCCCGTACGCAAGGCGGGAGGGATTACGCTGTTCATCACGTCCCTCGCCGTCTCGATCGCCATCAAGAACCTCTACATCATGGGTCTCACGAACAAGATTCGCCCGTTCAAGACGCCGGCCTTCCTCCGCACCGTGCACGACTGGCACGGGCTCCTGATCTACAACAACACGATGGCGATCGTGGCAGTGACCTTAGTCATCACGGTCGCTCTTCTTCTCTTCATCAAGCGAACGAAGACCGGAATCGCCATGCGTGCCGTTGCCTACGACCGCGAGACCGCGGAGCTGATGGGGGTGAACACGAACCGGGTCATCGTCATCGCGTTCATCATCGCCTCGGCCCTGGCCGCGATCGCCGGGGTGTTCTGGGGGGTGAAGTTCGGTTCCGTCCAGCCTACGATGGGCTACATCCCGGTGATTAGCGCGTTCATCGCCGCGGTCCTCGGCGGGGTGGGGAACATCGCCGGCGCCATGGTCGGCGGGTTCATCATCGGGATTGGAGAGATCCTGTTTGTTGGGTTCCTGCCTTCGGAGCTGATCGGACTGCGGCCGGTCTTTGTCTGGGCGGTGCTGTTCGTTCTTCTCCTGTTCAAGCCGTCGGGTCTCTTTCCGGCGAACATCAAGCCCTCGTAGAGGAGGAAGAGAACGTGAAAACGCTGCGTCGGATCCTCAGTCCCATCGCCGGACTCGGGCTTCTCGTCCTCCTCCTCTTCGGCGTGGATCGCCTCTTTCCGCCCTACTACCACCACCTCTTCGTCCTGTTCGGGATCAACATCATCCTCACTGTGTCCCTCAACATCACGAACGGCTTCACCGGGCTCTTCTCCCTTGGGCACGGGGGGCTGATGCTCGCTGCGGGGTACGCCTCTGCCTACCTCACCATGCCGGTCTGGTGGAAGGCGGCGCACCTCTCCCTTCCAAGCTGGCTCACCAACGCCCACTGGCCGTTCTTCCTGGCCCTGATCGTGGGGGGGCTCGTCGCGACCCTCTTTGGCTTCGTCCTCACGGCGCCGTCCTTCCGCCTGAAGGGCCACTACTTCATGCTGATGACGCTGGGATTTAACATCATCATGGTCTCCGTCGGCGAGAACCTGATCGCGTTCACAAACGGCGCAAAGGGGATGTGCCCGATCCCGACGTATACGAACCTGTGGTGGGTGTTCGGGATCGTCGCGTTTCTCGTGTACTTTGTGCTGCGTCTCAAGCGTTCGAAGCTCGGCCGGGCGATGATCGCGGTGGGAAAGGACCAGACCCTCGCCGAGACGATGGGAATCAGCGCCTCGCGGGCGAAGATGGCGGCGTTCGCCATCTCAAGCTTCTTCACGGGCGTCGGCGGGGTGCTCCTCGTGCACGTCATCGGGAACCTCTTCCCGACCCACTTCGGCCTAGACATCGTTTTTGACGTGGTCATGATGTTGATCATCGGCGGGATGGGGAGCGTTACCGGATCGATCCTCGGCGCGGCGATCGTGACGGGATTCGTCGAGCTCCTCTCCCCGATTCAGGAGGGGTTCACTCTCTTCGGGTTTGCGTTCCCGCGCATGTTCGGCCTCGTCCAGCTTCTGTTCGCGGTCGCCCTCATCCTGATCCTCGTCTTCCGGCCCTACGGGATCATGGGCGAGCGAGAGCTCTCCCTCCGGTCACTGGGGAACGCGGCTCGGTTCGTCGGCCGGCTGATCCGGCCTCGCCGTTCTGCCGCGTAGGGGCCGGAGGGGGACTTCGTGTTGAACTCTGCGGAGAAGGGCTACCTCGAGCGGGATCGCTCCCTCCTCGCCGAGGCGATGAAGATCCGGTTCTTCCCGATCGTGCTCGAGTCGAGCCGAGGCTCGCGCATCCGCGACATCGAGGGCCGGGAGTACCTCGACTTCAGCGGGAGCTGGGCCGTCGCCGGCACCGGGTACGGCCACCCGCGGGTGGTGGAGGCGGTGACGAACCAGGTTCGAAAGGCCTCGACCAACTCCCCGATCTCCATCCCCTGCCCGCAGACGATCGACCTTGCCGAGCGCCTCGTCGCTCTTTTCCCAGGACACTTTGCGAAGAAGGTCTGGTTCGGACACTCGGGCTCCGAGGCCGCAGACCTCATCGCGAAGTTCCTTCCCATTGCGAAGAAAAGGCCGAGGATCCTCACCTTCGCCGGGAGCTACCACGGACAGACCCTGGGAGCGGCGTCCCTCTCAGGCCACACTGCCTCCGCGGCCTTCTCCGGAAGCGCGTCGGTGACCAAGGTTCCCTACCCACACCCCTATCGGTTCGCGGGGGACGCACAGGCCTGCTGCGAGGAGCACCTGGGCACGATCCGGCGGCTCCTCGAGCGATCGGCCGCGGAGTACGCCGGGCTGCTTGTCGAGCCGGTGATGAGCGACGGCGGGGTGATCGTCCCTCCCGAGGGGTTCCTCGCCGGCCTCGCGGTCCTGTGCCGCGAGTACGACCTCTACTTCGTCGTCGACGAGGTAAAGACGGGGTTCGGCCGGACGGGAAGGATGTTCGCCTTCGAGCACGAGGGGGTCGTCCCCGACGCCGTGATGCTCGGGAAGCCAATCGCGTCTGGGATCCCGCTGAGCGCCGTCGTGGGGAGGGCGGAGATCCTGGACGCGGTCCCAAGCGGCCACATGATGACGACGGCGGGGAACCCGATCGCCTGCGCGGCGGGCCTGGCGACCCTGGACGTGATTCTGGAAGAACGCCTTCCCGAGAGGGCGGCGAGGTTGGGGGAGACCTTGCTTGAGGCGCTGCGGGACCTCGCGGCGGAGCATCCGGCTATCGGGGACGTGCGCGGGAAGGGGCTCATGATCGGAGTCGAGCTCGTCCGACCCGAGTCAAGGGAGCCGGACCCCGAGCTTACGCGCAGGCTCTGCTACCGCGCCAAGGAGCTTGGGCTCATCGTCTTCTACGTGGGGACGCACTCGAACGTCATCGAGCTCACCCCTCCGCTCGTCCTCACGGAAGCAGAGCTTCGCGAGGGGGTCGCCCTCTTCTCCCAGGCCCTCGCGGACGCCGTCGCGGGCAAGGTCTCCGCGGACGACCTCGTCGGCTACGCCGGTTGGTAGGTCCCGGGTCCCTACCCCGCGAGCCCACCTCCATCCACCACGAGGGCTGTGCCTGTGATGAAGGAGGAGGAATCACTTGCGAGGAAGAGGACCGCCTGGGCGACCTCTTCGGGGGTTCCCATTCTCCCCAGGGGGCGATCGGCCGACTCGGCGAGGAACTCCTCGATCGGGATCCCCAGCTCGGAGGCCTCGTGGCGGAGCATGGCCGTGTCCGTGTCTCCGGGGCAGACGCAGTTCACGCGGATCCCTTGCCGGCCGTGGTCGATTGCCATCGCCTTCGTGAGGAGGACGACCGCGCCCTTCGAGGCGCAGTAGACGGCCGCGTCGCGTCCGCCCGCGATTCCCCAGCCGGAGGCCGTGTTGACGATCGCGCCCCCGCCGGCCTTGGCCATGATCGGGATGACGAGCCGCGAGAGGAGGAAGATCGATTTCAGGTTCGTCGCCATGACCCGGTCCCACTCCTCTTCGCTCGTCCCGAGCACCGAGGCACGACGGATGATCCCGGCGTTATTGAACAGGATGTTGAGTCCTCCCCACGCGGCGACCGTCGCCGCGACCGCGCTCTCGCAGTCGCGCGCAGAGGTGACATCTGCGGCGAGGAAGAGGGCGCGGCCGCCTGCCTCTTCGATCTCCTCGACCACCGCGCGGCCTTCAGCCTCGTTTCGGTCCATCACCGCTACCCGCGCCCCCTCCTCGGCGAAGAGGAGGGCCGTCGCCCGTCCGATCCCCGCCGCTGCGCCCGTGATCAGGGCGACCTTCCCCTCGAGCGCCCTGCACTTCGCTCGTTCCTTCACACGCCACCTCCTTGATCGACCTTGACGAATCCGCCTACTCGCCCTCGCTCGAGACCCGGTAGATGACCCCTTCCCTGTACCCGGTCACGACCGGGACGTAGCCCGAGAGCTCCCGGTCAAGGTCTGGATCCCCGGTGTCGACGAGGAAGGGACGCCCTCGCAGCGCCGCGATCTTCGTCGGGGTTGCGACGACGACGAGGTTCTCCTTGCCCACCCTGCGGATCACCTCCGGGCTGAGCGGCTGGTTCCCCCGGCCGAAGAGGTATCCTTGCCCACCGATCGGGGTGACGAGGATCTTCGCCGGAAGCCCTCCTTGGAGGAAATTGAGGAGCCGCGCTTCGCTCGCGTCGGCCGCGACGAGGCGCCCCCCGCGCACGGCGTCGACGCCGAGGAGCGTCTTCTCAAGACCCATACGCTCCAGGATCGCGCGCGTCGTCGTCCCGGGCCCGACGAGGTAGAGGGTCCCCTCCTCCGTTCGGGCGAGGACCTCACCCGCGATCGCCTCCATGGACGCAGCTTCGCCGACGGCGCTCGGCATTTTCGCAGTCTGCAAAAGGCGCGGCTCCGCCGGGACGCGGAGGTAACCGTAGAGCCGCGTCGAGACGACTCCGCGACGGAGCTTCTCCTCGTCGACGTCCATCACCTCGGCCTCGCGCAAGCGAGGGACGCGACCGCGGAGGTAGGACAGGGCGAGGTCTCCCGCGCAGCGCGGGCTCACGGCGAAGACGGCGGAGTGCATCTTGACCCCGGCGGGGATCCCGAGCACAGGAAGTCTCTCTCCGATCGCGTCGAAGATGTCGCGCGCCGTGCCGTCCCCACCGGCGAAGAGAAGGAGAGAGACCCTGCGGCGCTCCATCTCCTCTGCCGCCCTTTTTGTGTCCTCGGCGGTCGTCCGCCCTTCCCGGATCGTACCCACGACCGTCGGGACGAACCCGCTCCGCCTCGCCGCCTCCTCGCCCATCTCGCTTGGGTAGGTCAAAAGCTCCATCTCGCTTCGGATCGCAAGGAGTGCCTCTAGGGCTTGACGAGCGCGTTCGCCCGCCTGGGGGTCTGCCCCCAACTCGCGAGCCCTCCTCTGGACGAGCGTGCCGTCGCTCCCTTTGAGGGCGACCCTCCCCCCAAGGCCGGCCACGGGGTTGACGACGAGGCCGAGCCTTCTCTTTTCTGACTGCCTCGCGCGTTCGTCCATCGGCGCTAGCGGATCGGCCGCTCGAACTTCCTCTTGTACGCCCTCCAGGTGATCGCCCAGCGAGAGGGGTCGTCGAACGGAGCCGGATCGATCCTGTGGACCGTGCTGTGGTGGGGGGCGTTCTTCACGACTTCAGGGTCGGAGCGGGCCTCCTCCGCCACGTGGCGCAGGATCGCCGCGTACTCGTCGAGGTCGCCCTTCGAGAACGACTCGGTCGGCTCGAGCGTGCACGGCTCGGGGACGACCCACGGGTGGTGGCTCGTCCAGTAGTGGACCCCGAAGTCGGCGGCGCGCAGCCCCACGTCCTCGGAGTGGACCCCCGTCTCGTTCGTCAACCCCGAAAGGCTATAGCGGACCTGCTCGAGGCGTCGCGTCCCCGGCGCGTAGGGGGCGCTCCACCCGGGGATCGAGAGGACCTTCTTCTCGAGGTAGTTGTTGTTGAGGACCGCCGTCTCGGCGACCTTCCTCAGGCCGTCTGCGCCGAGGCCCATCACCCACGCGTAGGCCTTGACGACCGCGGGGACGACCCCGTAGAAGGATCGCACCTTCCCGATCGAGCGCGGCCGGTCGTAGTCGAAGCGATACCTCGTCCCGTCGAACTCGACGAGAGGGGCGGGAAGAAAGGGCGCGAGCGCCTCGGTTACACCCACGGCGCCGACCGCCGGCCCGCCGCACCCGTGGGGGGTGGAGAAGGTCTTGTGCAGGTTGAAGTGGACGAGGTCGAAGCCGGCGTCCCGGGCGCGGGTGATCCCGAGGAGCCCGTTCGCGTTCGCCTGGTCGTAGGACGAGAGGCCGCCCGCGTCGTGGACGAGCCGCACGAACTCCTCGATCTTGGGGTTAAAGATCCCCGTGTCCTCGGGGTTCGTGATCATGAGCCCCGCCGTCCGCTCGGAGAGGGCCCTCTTCAGGGCCTCGACCTCGGGGTAACCCCGCGGCCCCGGGTAGAGGGTGATCACCTTGAACCCGGCCGTCTTCGCGCAGGCGGCGTCGGAGGGGTGGGAGAAGATCGTCGTGATCATCTCGTCGCGCTGCTCTCCCTGTCCGCGTTCTTCATGGTAGGCGCGGATGAGGGAGGCGTTCGTGTAAATCGCGGCGGAGCCGGCCCCCGGCTGAAGGGAGAACCGATCCATCCCCGAGATCTCCTTGAGGATCCCCTCAAAGCGGTAGAGGATCTCGAGGATCCCTTGGACTGTCTCCTCGGCCTGGAGGGGATGGATCTCCGTGACCTGCTCGAGGCGCGCGAGCTCCTCGTTCACCTTGGGGCTGTACTTCATCGTGCAGGTTCCCTGGCCGACGTCGACGTTTAGATCGAGGCCGAGGGTCTCCTGCGAGAGCCGCATGTAGTGGCGCACGACCTGGGGCTGGGAGATCTCGGGGAGGGCCGGCGGCCTCTCGCGTCGCATCCCCTGCGGAAGTGTTGCCAGGACGTCTCCGACCTCCATCCGCATCGCTTTCTCGACCGGCGGGACGAGGAGGCCGCGCTCGCCCGGGTGGCCGAGTTCGAAGACGATCGGCTCGTCCCACTTCGCCTGGTGAAAGCGGCGCAGCCGCGGCTCCTTCTGCGACCGCTCCGTCTTCTTCGTCTTCATCCTACCTCACCACCTCGTTGAGCGTCTCGGCGAGCCGGTCGATCTCCGCCTTCGTGCGCACCTCGGTTGTGCAGTAGAGGGCGCACGGCCCAAGCTCGGGGAACTCCGTCGTGAGGTCCTTCCCGCCGAAGATCCCGTGACGTAGGAGGTCCTTGTTGACCTCCTCGACCGTCCGGCCGCCGGGCGGGAAGCGGACGACGAACTCCCGGAAGTGCGCCGCGTCAAAGAGCGGCGCGGAGACGCCCGGGACCTCGCCGATCTTCTTCATCGCGTAGTGCGAGCGGGCGAGGATCCCCTCCCCGACCTCGCGCATCCCCTCTGGGCCCATCAGGGCAAGGTAGACCCCGGCCGTGATCCCGCACAGGGCGGCCGCCGTCCCCACGAACTCCTTCCCCTCCTCCCTTCCGGCGAACGAGGTCCGCTCGTAGGCGACGTCGCCGAACCCGTACTCCCCCTCGACGCACGTGGGGGCGATCCCAAACAGGCGCGAGGGATACTCCATCACGTAGCGCTCCTCGTCGCGCGTGGCGATGAACCCGCCGTGCCCTCCGCCGAACTGCATGTGCAGGCCGAGGGGCTGGATGTCACCGCAGGCGATGTCCGCGCCGTAGTCGGCCGGCGGCTTGAGGATGCCAAGGGAGATCGGGTCGACCGAGACGACCACGAGGGCCCCTTGGTCGTGGGCGATCGCCGAGATCTCCTCCCCGTGCGTCTCGATCACTCCCAAGTAGGAGGGGTTCTCGAAGTAGACCGCGGCCGTCCGCGAGGAGACTGCATCGCGGAGCCGGTCGAGGTCGAGCCCGCCGGTCGTTGGATCGAAGTCGAGGAACCGGATCGCGATCTTTGGCTTTGAGTAGTCGCGGATCTTCGAGGCCTTGTCCGGGCCGGTCGCGCGTGAGAGGAGGACCTCGTGCCGGCCGGTGATCCGAGAGGCCATGCGGATCGCGGTCGCCGTGGCCTGGAAGCCGTCGTAGGTCGGGACGTTGACGACGTCCATATCGAGAAGCTCGGCCATGAGGCTTGCGTACTCGAAGAGGGCCTGGAACCGACCGTGATCGTCGTAGGGCTCTCCAGCGTAGGCGGTGAGGAACTCGCTTCGTCGATTGACTTCGTCGCAGACGGCGGGAACGTAATGCTCGTAACACCCGGCGCCGAGGAAGCTCACGTACTCCCGGCAGGTTATGTTTTTCTTGAGGATCCCCTCCACGTGGCGCCGCAGCTCGCACTCGGCGAGGAAGGGCTCGGGCAGGTTCAGGCGGCCCCTGAACCTCAGCCGCTCCGGGATCCCGTCGAACAACTCCTCCGCGCTCTTCGCGCCTACCTCCCGCAGCATCTCTTCCCGCACCGCGGGTACGGAGTTGGGGATGTACGGGTAGACGGTCTTTTCTTCGCTCATCGTGCGTCCCTCCCTCCTTGTCTTTGGAAACCCTACACCTTGCGTCCCTTCGCCGCGGCGAGGGCCTGGGAGACCTTCGCAAGGCCCGTCTTCAAGTCTTCTTGGGATGGCCAGCCGTAGCCGACGCGGAAGTGGCGGTCGTCCTGCTCGAACCAGTGGCCCGGCCCGACGAAGGTTCGGTAGAGGTCGCGCAGGAGCCGGTAGAAGCGCGGAAGGTCAAGAGATACCTCCGGTTTGATCCGTGGGAAAGCGACCGCCCCGCCCCGCGGCGCGACGTACTCGAGGTCCTCCTGATGTGCCATCCATTCGGAGACGAGCGCCGCGCCTTCCTCGACGCTCCTGCGCGCGAGGGCGAGGAGGGCCTCCTTCTTCGCAAGGACGCGTTGGGCGACCGCCTCGTCGAGGATCGAGTTACAAATGTCGATCTGCTCCTTCGTGGCGAGGAAGGAGTTGAGGAGGGCGCGGTCCTGGCAGGCGATCCAGCCGATGCGGATCCCGGGGAGGCCGTAGGTCTTGGAGAGCGTGGAGACGCTGATCGCGCGTTTGCTCAGGGAGGCGGCGGTTGGGAGCCTGCCGCCGAAGGAGAGCTCGCGGTAGGTCTCATCGAGGATGAGGATGGAGCCAGTTGCCTCCACGAGTTTGATCACCGCCTCCAGGGTTTCCGCGGGGATCATCGCACCGGTCGGGTTGTGCGGATAAGTCAGGCTGACGAGCCGCGTCGTCTTGTTCACCGCTCGCGCGAGGCGATCGAGGTCAAGCTCGTAGCGCTCGGCGAAGGCCAACGGGAGAAGCTCGACCCGCGAGCCCAGGGAGCGCGGGACCTCGTAGTTTGAGGGATAGTTGGGGTGGAGGACGACCACCTCATCCCCTGGTTTGAGGAGCGTGGCCGCGGTGACGAAGAGGGCCTGCGCCGCGCCGTTTGTCACGAGGACCTGATCGGCACTGAGGCCAGGGTAGTCCGCGGCGATCTCCTCGCGCAGGTCGGGCCGGCCGTGGTGGTGCCCGTAGGCGAGGGGGATCCCCTCGAGGTCAAGGTCGAGGTCGAGTTCGGCCAGGGTGCGGTCGCAGACCGCGCTTTCGCTCAAGTTGTAGGCGATCGCGTCGTAGCCGTACTCCTCGGGGGACTCCTCTTCGATCGCCATGCGCCGAAACCACATGAGTAGCTCACCTCCACGTGTCTGTCGTGCCGTGCGAAGAGCGGCTCCCTATCTTATCGGCGGACGGATGGGTGACCAAGTCGCGGTCGGAATCCCACCTGCGAATCGAGCCGCCTACCACTTCTTGAAGACGAAGAAGACCGCAGCGAGGATCGCAAGTCAC
>CAYHEK010000003.1:0-44429 GCA_964355545.1 uncultured Thermotogae bacterium
CGACGCCTTCGTCGAGGAGGTCAAAAAGAGGGTCGAGGGCTAGTCGATCCCCTCCAGCCGGCGTCCGGACTCTGAGATCCCCCGGCTCACTCCCGACTTTCCTGACGGAGGACGAGGCTCGCAAGGACGATCGTGAGCACGACAAAGGTGAGGACCCCGGCGAACCCGAGTGGTTCTTGCCACGGCGCGAGCCCCTTCACCATCACGGCGCGCAAGAGACGGTTCGAGTAGGTGAGCGGCACGAGATAGGAGAGGGGGCGCAGGACGGCCGGGATCGCCTGGAGCGGCCACATCATGCCGGAGAGGAGGACCGAAGGCAACAGGACGAGCGGAAAGAAGAGGACCGCCTGCGACTCGGTCTCGGCGAGCGCGGAGAGGAGCGTCCCCAGGCCGACGCTCCCAATCGCGAAGAGGATCACCCCGACGAAGGCCCAGCCGATCGACCCGTTGATCACGATCCCGAAGACTCCCTTCCCGATCGAAAGGACGAGGACCGATTGGACGAGGGCGATGAGCCCGAACGCCACGACGTACCCAAGGATGAACTCCGCGCGCCGGACCGGCGACACCCAGACCCGCGCGAACGTCCCGTCGACCTTCTCGCGCACGACGGAGAGAAGCGTCAAGATCGTGCAGATGAACGCCACGACGAGGCCCATGATCGCCGGAGCGAAGCTGTCGATGAAGCGGACCTCCACGCCGTAGAGCTTCCGCGTCTCCACGTTGACCGGTCCGCCCTCGCCCAGATCGAGCAGGGCGTCGGCGATCCCCATCTGGACGGCGGAGGCGATCTGTGGGTCTGACTCATCCAGGGCGAGGTCGAGCGTCCCTTGAGCGCTCGTGGCGACCCCCATCGCGAAGTGCGCGTAGTACAGGCTTGTGAACTTCGGCGGGATACGCACCACCGCCTGGTACCCCTCCTTGAGGAGCCGCTCCGGGTCGCTCCCGAGAGGGAGGACCGTGACGCGGAAGGACTCATTCTTCTTTAGGTTCTCGAGGATCGTCGCCGTGAGGTCAGTACCATCCTCGTCCAAGACGCCGAGGCGGACGTCGCGGATCTCCCCGGAGAAGGAGTAGCCGAACAGGATCATCGCCAGGGACGGCACGATCAGCATGAAGGCGAGCACGCGCTTGTCGTGCCACAGCTGCCGCAAGACCCTTTCTGAAATCGCAAGGATCCTCCACCCGCTCATCGCTTGACTCCCTCCCCCGCGACTCCCTGGGTCAGCGTGAGGAAGACCCGGTCCATGTCCGGCGAACTCGTCCCCGTCTCCGCCGCGACGCGCGCCTTCAGTTCGTCCGCCGCCCCCTCGGCGATCAGGTCGCCGCGCGCCATCAGGCCGACCCGGCCGCACCGCTCCGCCTCGTGCAGGTAGTGCGTGGAGAGGACGATCGTGCGGCCGTCCCGGTTGAGCGCGTGGAAGCGCTCCCAGAACTCCTGCCGCAGGCCCGGGTCGAGTCCGATCGTGGGCTCGTCGAGGACGAGCATCTCCGGGTCGTGCACGAGCGCGCACGCAAGCGAGAGGCGCTGTCGCTCCCCACCTGAGAGGCGGTCGGCCCGCTTTTGCGCGTGATCCGCCATCCGCGTCCACAAGAGGAGCTCGCGCGTGCGCCGCGCGACCGCCGCGCGCGCAAGACCGTAGATCCGCCCGAAGAAGAGGAGGTTCTCCACTACGCTCAGGTCTCGGTACACCGCGCGCTCCTGCGGCATGTACCCCAGGCGCGCCTCAACCGCCCGCCGCTCGCCGGGCATGGCGTGTCCGAGAAGGCAAACCCTCCCCTCCGTGGGCTTGGTTAAACCGCACACTAGCCGCATCAGGGTCGTCTTTCCCGCGCCGCTCGGCCCCACGAGCCCGTAGATCTCGCCCGTCCCGATCCGAAGGCTCAGGCGGTCCACGGCCACCCGCTCGCCGAAGCGCTTGACCAACCGATCCGTCTCGATCGCGAGCTCAGCCATCTCGTCCCTCTAGCCTTGAGGGGGCTCAAACAGCGCCGGGTCGAGTCCCCCGTTCAGAACCAGGCTGTCGTACTGGATCACGTTCTTCAGGGCGCCTGTCTCGTCGTAGGTCTCGATCCGCTGGGCGAGCGGGGCGACTCCGTCGACCACGTCGATCTCGAGAAGGCGACCATCGACGAGCAGGCGGTCGTCCACGTCGTAGACGAGGCGCCGGGTCGGGACGAAGAGGTCCGGGTCCACCCACACTTCGATCGTCCCGTAGGTTGCGTCGCTTGTTGCCGCCTTGCCGATCAAGTGGTACGCCGTTGTCTCATCGGCCAGGAGCTGGAAGTCGTAGTCATCAAGCTCGTCTCGGACCCCGCGCAGGATCTGACGGAAGAGGAGCCAGGGCTCTTCCCCGCAAGACAGGTCGGAGAGGTCCTTCGAGTACCAGGTTGTGTTCGCTGCAATGTAGATCCACAGCTTCTTCCCGACGATCAGCGTGAGATTCCCCGCGAAGAAGTCGGGCTCGATGTACTCCTGCCTCATCGAGTCGGGCTGAAGGAGGGAGACCCGCATCCGCTGCACAAGCCCCACCTTGCCCAGGGAGTTGTAGGTCGTGATCGTGATACGCGCGTCAAGGGTCTCGATCGCCTGGGTCTTTTCCTTCATGGCGTCGAGCACCGCCTGCGCGCTCGAGAGCCGCTCTCCGAGAACGATGCCGCTTGAGATCATCGCACCGACCAACGCCCCGACGAGTGCCAAGAGCGACCGGCGCACCCGCTGCCCTTCGCTTCTCATCGTGACTCCTTTCTTACTTGCGCCCTGTCCGTTCGCCCCTCCAGCGTGAGGAGGGCATCGAAATAGACGAGCCTCACCATCCGAACGAGCTCGGGCAGGGTGTGTCCTGTTTCGTGGATCGTCTTTGGCGTTAGAACGTGACGGACCGTCTCCAAGAGGAGGAGCGCCCAGAGGTCAGGGTCGATGTCGCGGCGGATGTCTCCCTCTCCCTGCGCCTGCGCGACCAACCCCACCAGTCGCCGCACGCGCTCCATCCGCACCGCGTCGATCCGATCCCAGAAAGCCGGCGCCACCTTCTCGACCTGACTCACCACCAGGGTCTGCATCCGCGGGATCGTCTCGCCCGCGAATTCAAGCGACGCGAGGATCCGGTCGATCGCGGGCGCCTTTCGAGAGAGGATCGCGTCCCACTGCGCGAGCGTCTCCTCCACGAACGAGAGGACGATCGCCTCGAGGAGCTCCTCTTTGCTCGAGAACACCTTGTAGAGGGTCTTCTTGCTGATCCGGCAGCGCTCGGCGATCGTGTTCGTCGTGACCGAGCCGAGCCGCCCTTCGAGGAGCATCTCCCGCCCTGCCTGCACGATCTTCTCTCGCGCGCTGTCCAACGACGTCCCCCTAGAATACCAATGCGGTTTCCTTGGTATCCTATATCGGTCGGCCGGCGTTGTCAAGACTGGCGCGCCCCTGCGCAGCCGAGAGCGCGGTTTGCTCGCAGCCGGAGAGGGAGGAGCTCCCTCTCCAAGACGCACCGAAGGGAAAGTCGGCGCCGCGGGGTTGAGGACCGGCCCCTCGCCAATTGACAATCCCTCTCAGGCGGCGGAGCAGCGCTCACGAAGGAGTGCGGATGATCCCTAAAGGAACCAAGAGGCAAGACGTGAAGTGCCACCCCCTCACCCCCGATCGCTTTTACGACCTCGAGCGCCTGTTCGGCCCGCGCGGCGCGTGCGGAGGGTGCTGGTGCATGTGGTGGCGCCTTTCGCGCTCACAGTTTGCCGAAGGGAAGGGCGAGGGGAACCGCCTCGCCCTCAGACGCCTGGTCGAGGAGGGTGAGGTCCCGGGGCTCCTCGCCTACGCGCAGGGAGAGCCGGTCGCCTGGTGCGCCCTTGGCCCCCGCGAGGTGTACCCGGCTCTCGAGCGCTCGCGGGTTCTCAAACGGGTGGACGACGCGGCCGTCTGGTCGGTCGTCTGCTTCTTCGTCGCGAAGCCCTTCCGCCGGCGCGGGCTGACCGTGACCCTCCTCGAGGCGGCCGTCGATCACGTCCGTGACCACGGGGGCACGATCGTCGAAGGGTACCCGGTGGAACCCAAGACGGATCGGATCCCCGACGACTCCGCATTCATGGGCCTTCCCTCCGCCTTCCGCGCCGCTGGCTTCACCGAGGCCCTGCGCCGCTCGGAGACCCGGCCGATCCTGCGCTACGCCATCCCCCCCTAGGGTTTTGAACCTTCCCCAAGGCGCCCTGCCCAGGCGGCCGTCGGCCATCGCGAGGTGACACTCCCGGGGGGGGTTGTCCGCTCGACCGTCTCGCGCTATGCTGGTGGCGAGGGAGGGTATGGTAGGAACCGGGTAAGGGACCGGCTCAATTCACCCGGGGGATGATCAAGAGGAACGGGTGCGGGAGCCGGTGCAAAGAGAGGGGTCACCGGAATCGGTGGGGTGGAGGGGAAAAGGTGAGGGGGGAGAAGACGATGATCCTTTTGGAGGGCAACATCGGCGCCGGAAAGAGCACCGTGGGGAATACGCTCAAAGAGTCTGGACTCTTTGCGTTCATCGAGGAACCGGTCGGGGCGTGGCAAGAGGGGTTCGCGTCGAACCTCCTCGCTCTCTTCTACGAGAACCCCAAGCGGTGGGCGTTCACGTTTCAGCTCGCCGCGTTCACGACGAGAGCGAAGACATGGGCCGAGGTCCTCGCGCGAACGAGCCACCGCGACGTCGTGCTTGAGCGATCGATCTGGTGCGACCGCTACATCTTCGCCAGGAACTGCTACGAGTCGGGCCTAATGGACAAGACGGAGTGGCAACTGTACTGCCACCTCTGGGACTGGGTGAGGGCGAACTGGCCGACTGATCCGGACGTGATCGTCTACCTGCGGACCCCAGCCGAAGTCTGTCTAGATCGGATCAAGGAGCGCGGCCGAAGCGAGGAGAGCAAGCTCCCCCTAAAGTACCTAAAGGACCTCGAGCGCCTCCACGACGACTGGCTCCTCGACAACTCCCAAGTGATCGTGCTCGACGGGGAGAGGCATTGGACGGCCCAGGCGGTGAAGGAGGCCATCGAGTCCTGGGGGGTCGAGCGCGCGGGCGTCGCCCAGTACGCGTAAGGCCGTCCCCGTGTGAGCAAGAGAATGAGTCTCGCGTCGGCCGCCGAGAAGACGTCCGCTCGAGTGCCGCGCTACTCTAAGGTGGTGTTCGACCTCGACGGGACCCTCTACCGGGGGAGCACGGCGATCCCTCACGCGGTCGAGGCCGTCAACCGACTCCGGGGTCGGGCCGAGCTTTTCTTCCTATCCAACAACAGCAGCCTCTCCTGCGCCGCCATCGCCGAGCGGCTGCGCGAGCTCGGGGTTGCGGTGAGCGAGGACGAAGCGGTCGGATCGGCGGCCCTCGTCGCGGACTACCTCTCCTCGCGCGAGGAGAGAGCCGCGTTCTTCCCTGTCTGCTCGCCGAGCCTTGAGGAGGTCCTCGTCACCGCGGGACACCACCCCGTCCCCGCTCGGCAGGCGGAGTACGTCGTGGTCGGGGTCGATTCGGAACTCACATACGAGAAGCTCGCCTTGGGCCTTGTCGCCCTGCGGGGCAAAGCGCGCCTCGTCGCGGCGAACTTGGACCAGGTCTTTCCCGTCGAAGGGGGCGTGCGGCCTGGTGCCGGAGCGATCGTGGGCGCCTTCCGCGGGATGGGCTTCGAGCCGGAGGTCGTCTGCGGAAAGCCAGACCCGTGGGCGATCGAGAGGGCGTTCGCCCTCCGCGGCTGGGAGGAAAAACGAGATGCCCTCATGATCGGGGATCAGCTCGAGACCGACATCCTCAGCGCAGAGAGGATCGGCGTCGATTCCGTCCTCGTCCTGACCGGTGTCTCGACGCGCGCCGACATCGAGACAAAGGGGATCCGCCCGACCTACGTCATCGAGGACCTCAGAGAGCTCGAACCGATCCTTCGCGGCGAGGCCACGCACTGACCCTCGCCTCTCCTGACCGGCCCGAGCGTCGCGGGCTCCTCCGGTCCGCAGGTCACTTCGTCCCACCGAGCTCCTGGTACAAGCCCACGACCATCTCGCGCATCCCCCCGAGGAAGGGTCGCGTGGCCATGAACACCGCCGCTTCTCCGATCTCGCTTGGATCGAGCCAGCGCGAGCCGTCCGCGTCCGGAAAGAGGTCGCGTCGCATCTTCGTGTCAACGAGCATCGGGCAGAGCGCTGAAACGCGGATCCCGAGAGGCTGAACCTCCTGGTTCAACGAGCGGGTGAACCCCATCACGGCGTGTTTGGTCGCCCCGTAGGCCGCCACGTTGGGCACGCTATCGATCCCTTGGTTCGAGACGACATTGATGATCTGGCTCGTCCCCTCTTGCGCGAGCATCTGCCGCACGGCCTCCCGACAACAGAGGAAGGTGCCACGGGCGTTCGTCGCCATCAGCCGGTCCCAGTCTTCGACGCGGAACTCCTTGACCGGCCCGAGAATGCAAATCCCGGCGCTCGCGACCAGGATGTCAAGCCTGCCGTACCGGCCCACCGTCTCCCGGACCATGCGTGCCGCGTCGGCTTCGACCGACACGTCGCCGGCGATCGTCAGGGGGCGAGGCCCAATCGCCGCGAGCTCCTCTGCCGCCTCGGCGAGGTTCCCCTCCGTCCTCGCCGCGATCGCAAGGAGAGCCCCTTCCCTTGAGAAAGCAACGGCGATCGCCTTCCCGATCCCTCGGCTCCCGCCGGTAACGAGCGCCACCTTGCCGCGAAGCGCTTCCGCCATCCGCCTCCTCCCTCCTACGTCGCAAACAGGAACCAGAAGGCCACGGCAACGACACCGAACAGGATCCCCCCTGCGATGTCGAGCCACGCCGGCCTTCCCGGCACCTCGTGAAACTGGCGCACGTCGCTCACCACGGAGGGGAGGGCGAGGAAGTCGGCGAGTCCGAAGGCTTCCTTCTCTCCGATAGCCGACCAGAGCCTCCCGGTCTCCCCCCGCGAGGAGTAGAGGACCCCGTAGTACCGGCCCGCGTTCGCCAGGACGAGCTTCTCCTCCCGCAGCGTCCACGAGTCGGTCCCCGTGAACGGTTCGTGGAAGACCGCAGGATCCGTGGCGCCGTCGGTCGAGAGGATGACCCCGCCGTAGCCTTGCGGGATGGCGAAGGGCAGGGTGACCGGAGGAAGGCCCGGCCCGAGGACCGCGAGAGCCGGGCGGAAGCCCTTGTACCGGCCGATGACCGGAACCCCCAGTGAGAGCGACAGGCTCGCGCTCTGGGGCACGTCGAAGGAGAGCCAATACCGCGGTGACGACGCGGTGATCTCGACGTAGGCGACCTGGGACACGTCGATCTCGCGGACAAGAAGCGCGTGGGCCGCGTCGCCGTGCACCTCGCCGAACGGAAGCGGCTTGTGGCCGAACGCAACGGCGCTCTCAAGAAGCACGAGGAAGAGAACCGTTCCGCTCTTCACCCCCAACCGACCGATCATAGCCTCCTCCTTTCCTGAGATCTCCCCGATCGCCGGGGAGAACGAGCGTAGCAGGAGCCACGCCCCGTGACAACCCACGCTCTCTTCTCCTTGGGGCCGCGCGTCCCGTGTCGTCGAGGCGGAGGAACGAGCCATGCGCCCTGACACGGAGTGGAACAAGTTCTTGTTGCAACCTCCTCCGCAAAGGACCGATCGGTGTGGCTTCGCGGCCTTGTGCTCTCCCTCCTCTCCCTGTAGCCTATCCTCTGCGCGCGTGACCGGATTCCCTGCTGTAACGCCGCGGACGAGAGAGGAAGAAAGGGGGAACGCCATCATGGGACGAGAGGAGCGTCGCACACGGGAACGAGTGAAGCGCAAGCTCGAACGGAAGCTGCACCGGGAACCGACGGAAGAGGAGATCGACACGGCGTTGCGCCAACTCGAGCTGACCCACGAGAAGCTCGGCTGGGAGAAGCCGGGGGCTCGGCCGAAGCGCCTCCCCTGGGGAAGGAACCAATCCTAGCCCTTTTCCCGCGACGACGTGGGAGCAAGGTAGGCCAATCATGACCGCTCTCCGTGACTCGAAGGCCGATCAGACCCTCCTCGCCGAGTGTCAGGTGGAGACCTTTCACTCAAGCGGCCCGGGCGGCCAGAACGTCAACAAGCGCGAAACGGCAGTGCGGATCCGCCACCTCCCCACGGGGACCGTCGTGGAGAGCCAGGAGGAGCGCAGCCAGTACCGGAACAAACAGATCGCCCTCGACCGCTTGCGGGAGGAACTCGCTGCCCTCGCAAGACCCGCTCGGCCGCGCGTCCCGACGCCTGTCCCAGTCGGCCTGCGCAGGAGAATCGCCGCCTTCAAGGCGCGTCGCGCCTTGAAGAAGGAACGTCGGAGTAGGCCAGAGCCGGAATAGCTCTCTTGCGCGTATACTTCGTGAAAGCTAGAACTGGCGATCGATCCAAGATGAGGTGAGAGACCATGCCTCAGGCAGTCACAGAGATCGCGCGGCAGGCGATGTCTTTCTACGAGAACCTTACAAGCTTTGAGGCGACAGAGCGGATCACCGCGGGCCCGATCAGCGCGGAGGCGCGGGTGCGCGTGCGCAGGCCCGACAAGGTCTCCGTCGACTATCACACCTATCGGGATCCCCTCGCGGAGTTCGAGGAGGGGTTCGTCGGGGGCGCGGAGTTCGTCGCCGATGAACTCGTGGGGATGCAGCTCTTCTACGACGGTCGCGGGACGTGGCTCTATGAGCCCAAGAACGAGGTCGCGACCTACAAGCCGGGGAAGGCTCTCTACGGACCGCTCCCCGAGGCGAATGCCATCGGCGAGCTCGGCTTCTTGCGCGGCCTTGTGCATGACTTCCTCTTCCGAGACGAGGGAGAGGGGACGCTCGCCGGCCGCCCGACCCGCTCCTTGGGCCTCAAGCCCAAGGAGCGCTACCGATCGTTCCTCCTCAAGGAGGAGGCCTTCCCGATCGAGCGGGCGACCCTCGCCCTCGACGCGGAGACCTTCTTCCCTCTGCGGATCGCGTTCTACCCGCACAGCCTCTCCGCACTCTCCTACCTCGTCCGCCGTGGCACCCCGATCACGATCGAGTACGCGGACGTGCGCCTGAACGCGCTCGATGAACGGGCGCTCCAGTTTGCGCCGCTACAGGGCACGCGCGTCTTCAAAGAGGAGACGGTCCCCGGTAGTTCGCTCGCAGAGCGGCTCCCGTTTCCGCTCGTCCTCGAGGCCTTCGAGAAGCACGGGGGGTATCGGCTCTACCAAGACCTTGCCCTTACGACCGTGAATGAGGAGAAGGATCGCGGCTACGCGCTCCTCACCCTCGTCTCGCCGCAAGGAACCGCGGACGAGCCCACCACGCCTCCTGTCCTCACCCTCCGCGTGGGGAACTACCTCTCGCACAACATGAGCCGTCGGCGTGCGTTCCTCTTCGAGCACGGAGACGACATCGCGCTTGGCCAAGTGAAGGCGAGGCTCGTCGATCGGAGCGCTCTCCTCAAGGAGCACGTTCCCGAGGCGGCACGGCGGAGGATCCTCGAGGTCGGCTGGGAGAAGGGTGGAGTCCACTTTTTTCTCCTCGCCGAAGGGCTTGAGAAGGACGCCCTGACCGACCTAGCGAAGGCCCTGGTGGAGGTCGCGCGCGACGGTACGTCGAACAAGACGGCCTAATCCAAGGGCCGCTCGGCCGTCACGAAAGGACGATCGTGCCACCGGACAGACCCTCATGAAGAGGGGTCTTGAGCGGATGGACCTCGCCGCGTTCGCCTCCCTCCGCACGGTCGTTCGTTGGAGTGGTCCTCGTCCTCGGCGGGGTCTCCCTCGTCCTTGCATTCAGCTAGCCCGGCGTGCGCCCGCGCCACAAGCGCCGCGAGGTCAGGTCGGACCGACGCACATCCCGAGGAGGCTCTCCCGTGCAAGAGGAAGAAGAACTCGATGTTCCCCGCGGGGCCGAGGAGCGGAGAGGGGGTCGCCGCCACGACCGCGTAGGGGGTCTCCCGCTCGATGAAAGAAGAGAGGGCTTCCAGGACCTCGAGGTGCACGACGGCGTCCCGCACGACCCCGCCCTTCCCCACTTTCTCCTTCCCCGCCTCAAACTGCGGCTTGACCAGGGCGACGACCTCGCCCTCTCGCTCGATCAGGGGAAAGAGCGGGGAAAGGACGAGGCGCAGGGAGATGAACGAGACATCGACCGCGGCGAGCTCGATCTTTTCTCCGATGTCTTTGGGATCGAGATAGCGGGCGTTCAAGCCCTCGTGCACGACGACGCGCGGGTCGTTCCGCAGCCGCCAGTCGAGGAGCCCTCTCCCGACATCGACGCTGTGCACCCGCCTCGCCCCGTGCTGGAGGAGGCAATCAGTGAACCCGCCGGTCGAGCTCCCCACGTCGAGGCAGACCTTGCCGGTGGGATCGACGCGGAACTCGGCGAGCGCCGCCTCCAGCTTCTCCCCGCCGCGGCTTGTGTAGCGCTCTTGAGCGACGAGCTCGATCCGCGCCTGCGAGTCGACCAGGTGGCCCGGACGATAGACCGTCTGCCCATTCACGCGGACGCGGCCAGCCATGATCAGGCGCTGTGCCTTGGAGCGGCTGCGGACGAGGCGCTGTTCGGTGATGAGCTTGTCCAGGCGCTCCTTTACCACGAACTCAGGCGGCGGTCCCCACCTTCGCTCGCGTCGCCCGGTACTGAGCCAGCCCCTCCTTGAGGAGCGCGACCGCGCGCACGAGCTTCTCATCCTCGAGGACGTAGGCGATCCGCACCTCGTCCGTCCCCTTCCCCGGCGTCTGGTAGAAGCCGGTCCCGGGGGCAAGCATCACCGTCTCTCCCTTCCCATCGAAGTCGGTGAGGAGAAACTGGGCGAAGTCTTCCGCGTCGTCGACGGGGAGTTTCGCGATCACGTAGAACGCACCGGCTGGCTTCTCACAGACGATGCCCGGGATCGACCGGATCGCGTTGTACAGCGTATCCCGCCGGGAGCGGAACTTGGCGATCATGGCGTCCACCGTCTTCTTGTGATCCGGATCCGCGAGGAAGGCGACGAGTCCCAGCTGCCCGAACGTGGGGGGGGAGAGCCGTGCCTGCGCCATCCGGTTCACCGCTCCCATGACCTCCCTGTTGTGGCTCGCGATCACGCCGATCCGCGCCCCGCAGGCGGAGAGCCGCTTGGAGATAGAGTCCACGAGGATCGCGTGCTCGCGCAGCACAGGAAAGTCGAAGACGCTCGTCGCCTCCCCCTCGTAGACGAACTCGCGGTAGACCTCGTCGGAGATCACAAACAGGTCGTGCCGCATCGCGAGGGAAGCGATCCGCTCGAGCTCCTCGCGTGTGTACACCACGCCGGTCGGGTTCCCGGGGTTGGAGAAGAGGATCGCACGCGTGCGGGCCGTGATCCTCTCCTCGATCGCCTCGAGGGGGGGGAGATGGAATCCTTCTTCGGCGTACGTCGTGATCGGGACGAGCTTCACGTTTGTGAGGCAGGCGTAGCCGCGGTAGTTGGGGTAGAACGGCTCGGGGATGATCACCTCGTCGCCCGCATCCATCGCCGCCTTCATGGCGAAGGTGAACGCCTCGCTCCCTCCGATCGTCACGCACATCTCCTCGACCGAAATGCGGATCCCGTGCTCGGCGTAGTAGAGGGAGAGCGCCTCCAGGGTCTCCGGGAGCCCTGCGGATGGGCTGTACGAGAGAACGGAGACGTCTGCATTGCGGACCCCGTCCATGAACGAACGCGGGGTGGGGATGTCGGGCTGGCCGATGTTCAGGTTGTAGACCGTCTTTCCCTTCCGCTGCGCCTCGGCGGCGAGGGGAGCGAGTTTTCGGATCGGCGAGGCCGGGAGGTCCGCCGTACGACGCGAGATCTTAGGCATAGTCGAGGATCCACACCTCCTGAGAACGCGGGAGGCTCGCCCGGGTGAGGGTCACCTCCGAGTTTCCGATTCGCTTTACATTCTGCATCTTCCTCGCGAAGTTGTCCACCGGAGCGATCGGGAAGTCGCTCGCCAGCCGGTCGGTCTTGAAGTGCATGGGAAAGATGACCTTGACGTGCGGCAGCCTCCTGGCTAGAGCCGCTCCCTCCTCCGCTCCGAGCGTGAAGAACCCGCCGACGGGGAGGAAGAGGACGTCCACTCCGGCGAGGGCACCCACCTGATCGACCGCGAGCGGTTCCCCGAGGTCGCCGAGGTGGGCAAGGCGGACCCCCTCTATCTCGAAGACAAAGAGGGTGTTCTTGCCGCGTTTTCCGCCCTTGACCTCATCGTGGAAGCTCGCGATCCCGTGGAAGGTGATCCCGTGGGCCGTCTGTTCCCCTTCCCCGCGGATAACCGTGGGGTTTCCCCTCACCCTCTCGACCGCGTTGTGGTCGAAGTGCTCGTGGCTTACCGTGACCACATCCACCGAGAAGTCGGGCGGACGATACGGGACCTTCTCGTCGTAGGGGTCTGTCAGGATTCGCCCCTCCTTGCCTTCGATCAAGAAACAGGCGTGTCCGATCCACTTGACCTTCATGTCGTATCCTCCTTGAACGCGCTCTCCAGCATGATCTCCAGGAGACGGAGGAACGGGATCCCGGCGGCGGCGGCCGCCGCCGGGAGGTTGCTCGTCGGCGTGATGCCGGGGAGCGTGTTCACCTCCAGGATGTAGGGAACCCCGTCTTCGCTCAGGCGCATGTCCACGCGGGAGAACCCGTAGCAGCCGAGCGCGCGGTGCGCGGCGAGGCCCGCCTCCTGAACCCGACGCGTCGTCTCCGGCTCCAAGAGGGCAGGCGCCACGCGGTCCGTCGCCCCCTCCGTGTACTTCGCCTCGTAATCGTAGAACCGTCTCTTGGGCCGCAGCTCCACCACGGGAAGGGCCTTCTCTTGCCCATCCTGGAGGAGAATAGAGACGGTAACTTCGCGGCCGGGGATGTACTCCTCAGCGCAGAGGGAGCAAAACTCAGAGAGGATCGAGGAGGCCACCGGAACGAGGTCGGCCTCCCGGTCGAGGATCGCGACCCCCAGGCTCGAGCCCTGGTTGCACGGCTTGAGCACGATCGGAAGACCGAGTCCTCCGACCACCTCTTCGCAGAAGGCCTCGATCCCTCCGCCCGCGTAGACGTGCCATTTTGGAACCATGAGCCCCTTGGAGAGGAAGAACCCCTTCGCGCGCGGCTTGTCCATAGCGAGGGCGCTCGCCTGAGGGCCTGAACCGATGTAGGGAAGAGAAAGAACCTCGAACAGAAGCTGCACGGTCCCGTCTTCCCCACTCCCACCGTGCAGGCAATTGAAAATAACGTCCGCGCCGCGCAGGCCAGGGACGAGATCGTCGAGGCTCTCGATCTTGACCCACCGCGCCGGGTGCCCTCCCTCGGCGAGCGCGGCGTACACCCGTTCCCCGGAGGCGAGGGAGACGGCTCGCTCTGGGGAGTCTCCCCCGGCAATCACCCCAATCGTCCCACGCACCGTCACTCCCGACTCCTCCCCCTCAAGTTCAGTATAGCGAAGATCTATCACGGCGGCAAAGGGAAAATCCAGGATACAAAAGACCTTCCCGCCCCTCGATGTTTCCTTGACAGGGCTGGGGAGAGGGGTGTATACTTGTGGGTGCGATAGCTGGTCTTTGAAAAGTGGATAGCGTGGTATGCGTTTCCTCACACGGTGAGGAGACGTCCGTGTCACCAACACGTAAGCCCGGTTCAAATTCTTTAACTAAGAGAGTTTGATCCCAGCTCAGGATGAACGCTAGCGGTGCGCCTAACACATGCAAGTCGTGCGATCGAGCCGGACTGAGTCGCCTTCGGGTGACGATGATCGGTGACGGAGCGGCGGACTGGTGAGTAGCGCGTAGCTAACCTACCCTCTTGACGGAGACAACTACCTGAAAGGGTGGCTAATAACCGATGTGGCGCGAGGTCGACGGGCCTTGCACCAAAGGCGGTCCTGCCGCCGCAAGGGGAGGGGGCTGCGTCCTATTAGCTTGTTGGTAGGGTAACGGCCTACCAAGGCGATGATGGGTAGCTGGTCTGAGAGGATGGCCAGCCACACTGGGACTGAGATACGGCCCAGACTCCTACGGGAGGCAGCAGTGGGGAATCTTTCACAATGGGCGAAAGCCTGATGGAGCGACACCGCGTGGGGGATGAAGGCCCTCGGGTTGTAAACCCCTTTTCTGGGGAAAGAATAAGGACGGGAGGAAATGCCCGCCCGATGACGGTACCCCAGGAATAAGCCACGGCTAACTCTGTGCCAGCAGCCGCGGTAAGACAGAGGTGGCGAGCGTTATCCGGATTTACTGGGCGTAAAGGGCGTCTAGGCGGCTGGGTAAGTCACCTGTGAAAGCCCTCAGCTCAACTGAGGAATGTCAGGTGATACTGCTTGGCTTGGGTGCAGGAGAGGAGGGTGGAACTCACGGAGTAGCGGTGGAATGCGTAGATACCGTGAGGTACCCCGATGGCGAAGGCAACCCTCTGGTCTGCTACCGACGCTGACGCGCGAAAGCGTGGGGAGCAAAGGGGATTAGATACCCCCGTAGTCCACGCCCTAAACGATGTTCACTTGGTGTCGGTCACCTTATACCGATCGGTGCCGTAGCTAACGCGTTAAGTGAACCGCCTGGGGAGTACGGCCGCAAGGCTAAAACTCAAGAGAATTGACGGGACCCCACACAAGCGGTGGAGCACGTGGTTTAATTCGATGATAAACGAAGAACCTCACCTGGGCTTGACATGCTAGTGGTAGGAACCGGAAACGGGGACGACCCCTGCCTTCGGGTAGGGGAGCTAGCACAGGTGATGCATGGCTGTCGTCAGCTCGTGTCGTGGGACGTTGGGTTAAGTCCCGAAACGAGCGCAACCCCTGTCGTCAGTTGCCAGCGGGTCATGCCGGGGACTCTGACGAGACTGCTGGTGAATAACCGGAGGAAGGAGGGGATGACGTCAAGTCATCATGTCCCTTATGCCCAGGGCGACACACATGCTACAATGGGGGGTACAATGGGTCGCAATCCCGCAAGGGGGAGCTAATCCGTCAAAGCCCTCCTCAGTTCGGATTGAGGTCTGCAACTCGACCTCATGAAGCCGGAATCGCTAGTAATCGCAGGTCAGCCATACTGCGGTGAATAAGTACTTGGGGTTTGTACACACCGCCCGTCACACCAACCGAGTGGGGGGTGCTTGAAGTCGTTCGCAAGAGCGCCAAGGGCAACCTCCGCGAGAGGGGTGAAGTCGTAACAAGGTAGCCCTAGGAGAACCTGGGGCTGGATCACCTCCTTTCTAGGGAGCAACCCAAGACCAGCTCGCAGGTGACTGGGCCACGCTATCCCTTTTCGTTCGTCATCTTTCTCCTTCTTTTGTGACGCAGGTCCGCTCCTTTCATCGGAAACTCTCCCCACAGGAGCCCTCCCCTTCCTCCCCTCTCTCTTGCGGGCCGGCTACCCTGGAGCGACCGACACGAAAGGGGGACGGATGGCAGCACGCACCGCCAACGACACCAGAAGCTTCGAGAGCCTCTTGAGCCGCCTGGGCGAAGTGATCCGCGTGGGGCGGGGAGAGACGATCTACCAGCCGGGAAGCCCGAGCAGTTCTGTCTACGCCGTAGAGGAGGGGCGGGTGAAGCTCGCCTACCTCGATGAGAGCGGAAAGAAGCTGACCCTCGCCATCCTCGATCCGGGAGAGATCTTCGGTGAGATGTGCCTCATGGGCGAGACCCACCGCCGCCACTTGGCGAGCGCGATCGAAGAGGCCCTGATTCGTTCGATCAGCAAACGCGAATTCTCCGAGGCCATCTTGGCAGACCCGCTCTACCTTCAGGCCTTGCTCTGGCACTTCGCCCGGCGCATCCGCGAGTTTGAAGAGGCCCTCGAAGACCTCGCGTTCAAGGACATCCAGGCCCGCCTCTCCCGCCAGCTCCTCAAGCTCTCCGATGAGTACGGAGTCAAGACGAAAGAAGGGACCCTGATCAGCTTCCAGCTCACGCACAAGGATCTCGCAGACATGATCGGATCTGCGCGTGAGAACACAACCCTCGCCCTCAATCGCTTCGAGCGTGAGGGGATCCTCGACAAGAGCCGCTACCGCATCGTCATCAAGAACGAGGAGGGGCTGCGCGCCAAGTACCAGCCCCAACCGCAGAACTGAGCGCGCTTGGTTCCATTACTTGCGTTCCGCAAGCCGCCTGTACTCCGCGAACCGCTCCCTGTACTCCTGTTCCAGCCGTGCGTGTAGGCGCTTCGCCTCCTCCGGGAAGGACTTCACGAGACTCGCGTAGCGGACCTCTCCCATGAGGAAGTCGTGGAAGTTCCCCGTCGGCTCGGGCGAATCGAGGACGAGCGGATTCTTTCCCTCCTCCTTCAAGAGGGGGTTGTAGCGGTAGAGGAGCCAGTAGCCGCACTCGACCGCCAGGCGCTCCTCCTCCTGACTCTTCCCCATCCCCTTCACCAGCCCTTGGTTGATGCACGGCGAGTAGGCGATGACGAGGCTCGGGCCCGGGTAGCGCTCCGCCTCGAGGAAGGCCTTCAGGCACTGGTTCTTGTTCGCTCCCATCGCCACGGAGGCGACGTAGACGTAGCCGTAGCTCATGAAGATCATCCCGAGGTCCTTCTTCCTCGTCTTCTTCCCCGAGGCCGCGAACTGGGCGACGGAGCCGGTCGGGGTCGCCTTCGACGACTGCCCGCCGGTGTTCGAGTAGACCTCAGTGTCGAGGACAAGGACGTTCACGTCCGGCCCCATCGCCAGAACGTGATCGAGCCCGCCGAAGCCGATGTCGTAGGCCCATCCGTCTCCGCCGACGATCCAGACTGACTTCTTGGTGAAGAGGCTCCTCATCGACAGGATCTCCGCCAGGGCGGGGTCGCGGCCGACTTCGCGCTCAAGGAGCGTGGTGAGGCGCGCTCCAGCCGCGCGCGAGGCCTCGGCGTCGTCCTTCCCGGCGAGCCAGTCCCTCATCGCGGACTCGAGGTCCGGGGACGGCTTCCGCGCCAGGGTGTCGCTCACGAGCCTCGCCAGCCGGTCGCGCCGCGCGGCGAGGGCTAAGCTCATCCCGAACCCGTACTCGGCGTTGTCCTCGAAGAGGGAGTTCCCCCACGCCGGACCGTGTCCATCCCGATTCACACAGTAGGGAACCGACGGAGCCGACCCTCCGTAGATCGATGAGCAGCCGGTGGCGTTCGCGACGAGCATCCGGTCCCCGAAGAGCTGGGTAGCGAGCTTCACGTACGGAGTCTCGCCGCAGCCTGGGCAGGCACCGGAAAACTCGAACAGGGGCTGCCGGAACTGGCTCCCCTTCACCGTATCCATTGGCATCACGTCATCGCGGACGGGCAAGAGAGCGGCGAACTCCCAGTTTTTAACCTCTGCCTTTGTCTGCGAGGCGATGGACCTCATGACGAGCGCCTTCGCCCCCTTCTTCCCCGGGCAGATGTCGGCGCAGTTCCCGCAGCCGACGCAGTCGAGCGGGCTCACCTGAATCCGGAACTGGAGCCCATCGAGGCCCTTCCCCATCGCCGGGATCGTGGCGAAAGGTGCGGGTGCACCTGCAAGATCGGCCTCGCGCGCCAGGAAGGGACGGATCGAGGCGTGCGGGCATACGAACGCGCACTGGTTGCACTGGATGCAGTTCTGTGCCATCCACTCCGGCACGTCGGGCGCCACGCCCCGTTTCTCGTATCGGCTCGTCGCCACCGGGAACGACCCGTCCGGGCCGGTCAAACGGTAGGCACCGTCGAGCGGTGCAAAGAAGGAGCTGACCGGGAGCCGATCGCCCTCTTGCATCGCCATCGGTCGCATCACCCCAAGGACCCACTCCGGGTCCGCACCGGGCGCCTCTCCTTCCTCCTTCGCCCGGCCCCACGCGACGGGGACCTCCACCGCGCGCAGGTTCTCGAGAGCCGCGTCGACCCCGGCGTAGTTCATCTGTACGACCTTCTCCCCTTGCTTCCCGTAGCTCTTGACGATCGCCTCCTTGAGCCGGACGATCGCCTCCTCGACCGGGAGGACTCCCGAAAGCTTAAAGAAGACCGTCTGCATGATCATGTTGATCCGCTTGCCCAGGCCGACCTGGGAGGCGATCCGCTCCGCATCGATCGTGTAGAAACGGAGCTTCTTCTCGGCAATCGTCCGCTTCAGCGCCGCAGGGAGGTTCTCCTCAAGTTCCTTCCCCTCCCAGGGACAGTTCAGGACGAACGTCCCACCCGCTTTGATCCCCGCCAAGAGGTCGTACGTGCGCACGAAGGCCGGGTTGTGACTAGCGATGTAGTCTGCGCTTGCGACCAGGTACGGCGAGCGGATCGGCTCCTTGCCGAAGCGGAGGTGAGAGATCGTGATCCCGCCCGACTTTTTCGCGTCGTAGGCGAAGTAGGCCTGCGCGAACAGGGCGGTATTGTCCCCGATGATCTTGATCGCGCTCTTGTTCGCCCCGACGGTCCCGTCCGCTCCCAGACCCCAGAACTTGCATTGGATCGTCCCAGCGGGGGCTACGTCCAACTCTTCGCCCACGGGGAGCGAGGTGTGGGTGACGTCGTCCTCGATCCCGACGGTGAACCCATGCTTCGGTCGATCGCCCGCCAGGTGGTCGAAGACCGCCTTCGCCATCGCCGGGGTGAAGTCCTTCGAGCCGAGCCCGTAGCGGCCTCCGACGACGAGCGCCGCCCTCCCCGCATTCTGGAAGGTCGTGCACACGTCCTGGTAGAGCGGCTCCCCTTGACTCCCCGGCTCCTTCGTCCGGTCGAGGACGGCGATCCGCCTCGCCGTCTTGGGGATCGCGGCGAGGAAATCCTCCGCCGACCACGGCCGGTAGAGGCGCACCTTCACCACACCGACCTTCTCCCCTCGACGAGTGAGGTAGTTCGCCGTCTCCTCGGCGGCCTCGCAACCAGAGCCCATCAGGACCACCACGCGCTCCGCGGCCGGGTCCCCTACGTAGTCGAAGAGGTGGTAGTTCCTCCCCACGACCTGGCTCACGTCGTTCATGACCGCGGCCACGATCCCCGGGGTCGCTTGGTAGTAGCGGTTCGCCGCCTCGCGGCTTTGAAAGTAGATGTCCGGGCTCTGGGACGAACCCCGCAGGTGCGGGTGTTCCGGGTTCATCGCCCTGCGACGGAAGGCCTCCACCTCCTCCCCGGGCACAAGCGCCACCATCTCCTCGTAGGGGAGAACCTCCACCTTTTGAACCTCGTGCGACGTGCGGAACCCATCGAAGAAGTGGAGGAAGGGGACCTTCGCCCTGAGGGTCGACAGGTGCGCGACGAGGCCGAGGTCGAACACCTCCTGCACGGACCCCGAGCACAGGAGAGCGAAGCCGGTCTGACGGGTTGCCATGACATCGGAATGATCCCCGTAGATGGAGAGGGCGTGCGTGGCCAGGGCGCGCGCCGAGACGTGAAAGACAGTCGGCAGAAGCTCACCCGCGATCTTGTACATGTTGGGGATCATGAGGAGAAGTCCCTGCGAGGCGGTGAAGGTGGTCGTGAACCCGCCTGCGGCGAGCGAGCCGTGTAGCGCTCCCGCAGCGCCGGCCTCGGACTGGAGTTCCACCACTCGAAGAGGTTCTCCGAAGAGGTTCTTCCGCCCGCGGGCCGCCCAGCCATCCACTTCCTCGCCCATCGGCGAACTCGGGGTGATCGGATAGATCGCGGCGACGTCGCTGAAGGCGTACGCAACGTGCGCTGCCGCCGTGTTCCCGTCAATCGTCACAAGCTGCCCTTTTGATTTTGGCATGGAGGTCCCTCCTGATCCGTTTCGAGCGCGCGGAAAATGGACGAACCGCGGCCGGTCCATTGTACTTCTCCCTTCTTCCGGCCACAACGCAATCTCCTCACTCGATCCGCGAATGACCCACTCGTCCCCACTTGCGCCGTGGCTTTGCGCCCCCTAAAGTCTCCTTGCGGCTCCGTGATTTGCTCGGCTGACACGGAGGACCGGATAGGCGACGAGGAGAACGGAGAAGGATGGAGAGCGTCTCGGACATGGCGGCCTCCCGTCTAGGACGGGCGGCCGTCAGGCACAATCGCAGTACCCACGCTCATGAAAGGAGGAAGGGCAATGGTACGGTTCGGGAAGCTTGCGTTCCTCATTGTGGTGGCGCTTTCTCTCTCCCTTGTCGCCGTGGCCGCTACCGCGTCGGCGACCCCGATTCACGTGGGAGGCTCCTCCGTCTCCTCTGGAGGGCACGCCTACGGTCACGACCACGCCCCTGGCCAAGAGCAGGATGGGGCGGCTGTCTGCGGCACACCGATTCACGTCGGCGGCAGCTAGAGAAACCAAATAGGAGGGAAGACGCGTGGCCGAGGGTTTGACGATCGGCCACCGGGAGGACCCGCGCCAGACGGCCGCGAAGCGCTCCACGACTCTGGAACTCCTTGCCCGCGAGGGCGTGGTCGAGGTGACGCGTCAGCGGATCAGGGCGGGGAAGGTCTTCTACCTCGATGCGGCGAGTGAGTGGACGGGCTTCGAGTTTCTCTACGTCCTTGCCGGCGTCGTTGAACTGAAAAGAGGACGGGAAGAGGTTCTCCTCCATCCCGGGGACTACGCGCACCATCACGGCCTCTCCGAACGGGCTTACTTTCACGTCCGGGAGGACACGGAACTCCTGATGGTCGCCTCACCCCCTAGCTTTCAGCTGATGCGCGGCGAGATCGAGGACATGATGGCCCTCGCGCGCGCCGTGGAAGAGAAGGACTCGGCGACCGAGGGCCACTGCCAGCGGATCGAACGCCTCGGCCTCGCAACTGCGGAGCGCCTCGGCCTCTGTGGCGACCGACTCGTTGCGCTTTCCTACGCCGCATACCTCCATGACATCGGCAAGGTGAGTATCTCTGACCAGATCCTGAACAAGCCGGGCCCTCTGACCCACGACGAGTGGAAGGAGATGCGCAAACACCCCGGATACGGAGCGAAGATCCTCGCCAAGAAAGACTTCCTCAAGAGCGCCTCCGAGATCGTCCTCGCTCACCACGAGCGCTACGATGGGACAGGCTATCCGAGCGGCCTCCGCGGGGAGGAGATCCCACTCGAGGCGCGGATCCTCGCCGTCGTAGACGCCTACGATGCCATGTCGTCAACGCGGCCGTATCGAGCGACGCTCCCTCCGGCGCGGGCGCGGGAGGAAATCGCCCGCAATGCAGGGACCCAGTTCGATCCCCGCGCCGTCCAGGGGTTCCTTTCTGTCCTCACAGACCTCGACGATGAGACCATCGGCACGCGCGCGGCGTAAGCACTTCCTCGTTCTCGTCCCCCTCGGCGCCGCTATTGGGACGGTTACGGGAGCGATCTTCCGCGACCCCCTGTTCGGCCTGGCGGCCGGGGTGATCCTCGCGCTCCTTCTTGCCAGCCTCTTCGCCTTGCGCGGCCGCTAGCGCCGATCAGAAGTCCTCGAGGAGTTCCTCCAGGTTTGGAGAGCCGATCTCTTGGAGCTCGTAGCTCACCCGCGTCGAGGGGACACGGAACGACAACAGGCGACCGAGGTCGATCGGCGTGCCGATCACGACTCCCTCGCAGTCGACCGCGTCGACGGTCTTCTGCAGGTCGCGGATCTGGTCCTTTCCGTACCCCATCGCCGGGAGGAGGCGACCGATCTTGGGGTAGTTCTGGTAGGCCGCGGTGATCGAGTCGACGGTGTACGGCCGTGGATCGACGATCTCCCGCGCCCCGAACCGCCGCGCCGCGATCGTTCCCGCCCCATACTCCATTCCGCCGTGGGTGAGCGTCGGCCCGTCCTCAATCACGAGGACCCTCCTCCCGTGGATCACGGCCGGATCGTCGACGAGAATGGGAGAGGCCGCCTCGACGATCCAGGCGCGCGGGTTCAGGGCCGTCACGTTCTCCCGCACGAAGTGGATGTCCTCGAGACACGCGGTGTCCACCTTGTTGATCACCACGACATCCGCGGTCCGCACGTTCACGGCGCTCGGATAGTACAAGAGCTCGTGCCCCGCCCGGTGTGGGTCGGCGACCACGATCGAAAGATCGGACCGGTAGAACGGGAAGTCGTTGTTCCCGCCGTCCCAGATGACGACGTCCACCTCCTCCTCTGCCTTGCGCAGGATCTTTTCGTAGTCCACCCCTGCGTAGACGATCGTGCCATTGGCGAGGTGGGGCTCGTACTCCTCCCGCTCCTCGATCGTGCAGCGGTGTCGGTCTAGGTCGGAGTAGGTTTCGAAGCGCTGACACTCCTGCTTCACGAGGTCTCCGTAAGGCATCGGGTGGCGGACGACGGCGAGCCGTCTCCCTTTCTCCTTGAGGATCTGACAGACCCTCCTCGTCGTCTGGCTCTTCCCTGACCCCGTCCGCACTGCGGTGATGGAGACAAGCGGCTTCTTCGGCTGGATCATCGTCGAGGCGGTCCCGAGGAGTATGAAGTCGGCGCCGGCCGCGTTCACGAGAGCGGAGCGCTCCATCACGTGTTGGTTCGTGACATCGCTGTAGGCGAACACGACGAGACTTGCCTTCTTCTCCGGGATCAGGCGCTCCAATTCGTTCTCGGGCTCGATCGGGATCCCGTTGGGATACAACTTTCCTGCAAGCTGCGCCGGATAGACGCGACCCGCGATGTCGGGGATCTGCGTCGCGGTGAACGCCACGACGTCGTAGCGCGGGTTGTCGCGAAAGTGCACGTTGAAGTTATGAAAGTCACGGCCGGCCGCGCCCATGATGATCACTCGCTCTTTCATGTCTCCTCCCCTTGGAGTGGTGCTGAATTATAACGATCTTCTCAAGAAACCCTCAAGGAGCGGTTGTCTGTTTTGCGCTTCCCCCTTAAGATCACCGCGCGATGTCCCTGGCGAACAGAATCACTCTTGCGCGCGCTGCGCTCATTCCACCGATCCTCGCCCTCCTCTTCCTCGACGAGCGGGAGGCAGCCCTCGCCCTCTTTCTTCTGTCCTGCGTGGGGGATATCCTCGATGGGATGGTGGCGCGCCGACGCGGAGAAGTCACCGCGTGGGGGAAGGCGCTTGACCCGACGGTCGACAAGGCTCTCTTTCTCGCGGTCCTCGCCGTCCTCGCCGCCCTGGGTGAGGTCCCTGTTCTCGCGGTGGTCCTCTTTCTCATCCCCCAGGTCGGCCTTGGGATCGGAGCCCTCATCCTGCGCGTGCGCGCTCGCACCGTCCAGGGCGCACGCCTCGTGGGCAAGGTCGCCGCCGCCCTCACTGTTGCCGGTCTCTTCTTTCTCCTGTTGCGCTTCTTCTTCGGCCGCTACCTTCTCTACGTCGGGATCGGGGCTAGCTACCTTGCGGGGCTTGACTACCTGCGCACCGCGCTTGCGGCCACGGTATCGCGTGGTAAGAGTACGTAGGGAACTCCGCAGGGACCGGGGCTTCGAAGCGAATCCTCCTCCCACTCGCCGGGTGGGTGAGCTCGATCCGCCACGCGTGCAGGAGGAGGCGTCCCTCCATCCTCTTCCCGTACAGGGAATCCCCGACGATGGGGTGGCCGATGTAGCGCAGGTGAACCCGGATCTGGTGCGTGCGCCCCGTGAGAGGGCAGACGAGAAGGAGGGTCCTCTCGTTGTCTCGCTCCAGGACGCGGAACTCCGTCTGGGCCGGCCGGCCGTGCGACTGGACCGCCATGCGCCGAGGCCGCGTGGGATCTCGCCCGATCGGGGCGTCGATCGCGCCCTCATCCTCCTCGATCGGTCCCTCCACCTGCGCCAAGTAGACCTTGGTCACGCCGCGCTCGGCGAACTGCACCTTGAGCGACCGCAAGCAAAGATCGGTCTTCGCCACGACGACGAGGCCGCTCGTGTCCTTGTCCAGCCGATGGACGATTCCCGGACGGACAGGGTCCTCGCCCTGCGGGAGCGACCGCTCGAGGAGGAGGCCCTCGACCAGAGTCGTTCCCTGCCTCCCAGCTCCGGGGTGAACGACCAAGCCGGGGGGCTTATCCACCACGATCAGCGTGTCGTCTTCGTAGAGGATTGCCAAGGGAATCGCGCGCGGCGCAAGGAGCGGCTTTTCCTCCCTCTCCCACCGCACTCGCCCTCCCTCTCGCAACCGCCGCGACGGCTGCTTAACCACCACCCCGTCGATCAGGACGCGACCGGCGCAGATCTCGCGCTTGACCACGCTGCGCGACTTGGCTACACCCTTCTCCGCAAGATACCGATCCAAACGGAGGCCGGCCTCCGCGGGCGTCACCTCTAGCTCCTGTCTCTCCATCTCGTCGCTTGCCTGCGCTTTGTGTCAGAGTGCGGATTTCCGTATAATACAACGACCATGCGAAGAATGGAAGAGGGTTTGCCGATTGGCGTGCTCCGGGGAGGAACCCGCAGCGAGGCCTACGCTCCGGGGGGCAGGACGCACACACCCCGCAAGGGGAAATGGAACGCACTCCCACAGGCCGCCCGTGCAGGCTCCGGCCGCCCCCTCTCCCGAGAAGGAGCGTGAAGGGAACCCTGCCCTGGACACCATGAACATCGAGTTCATTGAGGCCCTCGAGGAGATGGCCAAAGAGAAGGGAATCCCCCGGGAGGACCTGTATGAGGCGATTCGCAAGGGCCTTGCCGCCGCCTATCAAGAGGAATACCACACCGAGCTCCCCGTGGAGGTGGAGATCGACTCCCGCTCCGGGGACATCGCCATCAACAAGAAGCGGATCGATCTTGGCAAGTTCGGCCGCATCGCGACAAAGAAGGCGGAGGAGACAATCCGCCAGGAGATCACCCGCAAGAGGCGCGAGATCGTCTATGAGCTGTACATCCACCGCGTCGGGGAGATCATCACCGGCTCCATCCATCGCTTCGAGGGGAAGAACGTGTGGGTCAACTTGGGGGACGCCGAGGCGCTCTTGCCGGATCCGGAGAGGATCCCTGGAGAGCGCTACCACGCCGGAGAGCGCCTTCGTGCCTACCTCGTCAGCGTGGAAGACACGCAAGGGGACCCCCGCATTCTCATCTCCCGCGCCCACCCAGAATTCGTCCACCAGCTCCTCCGTCTCGAGGTCCCGGAGATCGAGCAGGGGATCCTGGTGGTCCGGCGGATCGCCCGCGAGGCGGGTCGGCGCAGCAAGGTCGCCGTGGAGTCGCTCGATCCCAACGTGGATCCAGTCGGGACCTGCGTGGGAGCCGGCGGAGCGCGGGTACGCGTGGTCACGCGGGAGCTCTCCGGGGAGAAGATCGACCTCATCCGCTTTAGCGACAACACAGAAGAGCTTCTGCGCCACAGCCTTGAACCGGCCACGGTCCTCTCCGTCGAGTTCGACGAGGCGACTCGCAGCGCCAAGGTCCTCGTCCCCGACGACGAGCTCTCCCTCGCCATCGGCAAGGGAGGGCAGAACGTCCGCCTGACCGCGAAGCTCGTCGGATACAACATCGACGTCAAGAGCCCAAGCGAAGAGAAGGGCTAAAGCGAAGGCCGTCCTCCACCATGGGAAAGACAGCGGAGAGGATGTTGCGCAGCGTCTTTCACCTCTGTCGATACCACGCGTGGGTCGTTCTCGTCATCGCCCTGGGCCTCACGGGCGCCTCTCTGTACTACATACGCCAAGTCCCGCTCCGTAGCTCCTACTTCGACCTCCTCCCTCAGGACGACCCCCTCGTCGACCAGTACCGCAAGAACGCGCAGTACCTAGCAGAGACCGACTACATCGCCCTCCTCCTCACCGTGGGCGACGCCGAGACGAAGTCCCAAGACGAGCGAGAGCGCCTTCTCCTGGGAGCAGCGGAGGCTCTGGCAGAGGTCCTGCGCCAAGACTCCGAGTTCCTGGAGGTGAGGTACCTCGTCGAGCCCTCTCCGAGAATCCCCGACCAATACCTTCTCCTCTATCAGCTCGGGGCGGACCGACTTGCCCAGGTCGAGTCGAGCGTCGCCCTCACGCGCGGCCTCATCGCGGAGGAGGGGTTCTCCCTCCCACCCACCGACCTCACCACCGCCTACCGGAAGGCGGGGGAGACGATCACCGGCGTCCTCTCCGGAAAACTGAATCCAGGAAGCGTAGGGAAGGCCGCGGCGAGCGTGGAAGAGGACCTCAGAGGGCTCATCGCCCTCAACAACGTGGCCCTTGGGGCGATCGCCGCCCTGGACCGATTCCCTACCCTGACGGCGGCGATCCAGAATCTCGCGAGCATCTTTGTCCCCACGCGCGAGACCCCCCGCACCCCCGTGGGGTTCTTCTCGGATGACCGAAGTCGACTCCTCATGAGCGTGCGACCGTGCTTCCCGTCGCAACGGGGGGTGACCTACTGCACCCTCGTGGTGAAGGCGCTCCGCGCCGATCTCGCCCGAGTCGACCTCCGCCCGTGGGACATCACGGTGGGGGTTGCGGGGACGTACGCGTTCAACGCGGAGACGAACGCCATCGTGAACGGGGACATGCGGCGAACCACGCTCATCTCCTCCGGCGCCGTGTTGGCCGTCTTCTTCCTCGGCTTTGGATCCCTCTTCTACACCGTGATCGCCGCGATCCCTCTCCTCATCAGCATGGTCCTGACCACCGCTTGGGCGAAGTTCGCCGCGGGCGGGTTCAACCTCATGACCTCGTTCCTCCCCGCGCTCGTCTTCGGCCTGGGAATCGAGTACGGGATTCACTTCATCTCCCGCTACGCCGAGGAACGAGGAAAGGGGAGGCCTCTCAACCGAGCCCTCTCCACCGCGGTCCTGCGCAAGGGCGAAGCGGTCTTCGCGGGCGCGATGACGACCGCGGTCGCCTTCCTGGGACTCCTCTTCTCCCGCTCCCGCGCCCTGTTCGAAATGGGATTGATCTCGAGCATGGGGATCGTGATCGCCTTCGTCACGACCCTCTTCCTCTTCCCGACCCTCGTCACCCTCTCTCACTTCCTTTTCCGCTTCCGCCACAAGGAACGGATCACCAACTACGCCTCGTACGTCTCCCCCTTCTTCCGCTTCGTGAGCAGAAAGGGGCGCGCGATCGTCGTCATCGTCCTCCTCCTCACCTGCGTCGTCGCCCTCCAGGCTTCGCACACGGCTTTTCGGTTCACGAGCGCGGACCTCGTCCCCAGGACGGAGAGCCAGGCCGTCTTGGAAGACGCCCTCGCCCACTTCGGCGCGACCCAGACGCAGCTTGGAAGCTACTTCACCTTCTTCGCCTCCTCGGAAGAGGAGCTCGGCCGCGTGGTTGAGCACCTCAAAGAGAGCCCCCTGGTAGAGACTGTGGAATCGGCCCGCGACCTCCTCCCCGTCAACCTTACGAAACAACAGCAGGTCTTGAACACCTTGAACATGTCCTCGTACATCGACCAGCTTGACCTCCTTGACCGAAGCCTGGCCGAGCGCGGCTCGGCGCTCGTTCAAATGCGCGGTCTCTTCGCGCAGTTCTCCCTCGCCCAGTACGCCGCGGCGCTCTACGGGATGGGCGAGATCGCCCTGGCGAGTGACGAGATCCAACGCCAGCTCCGCGCGCTCCAGGCCAAGCTCGAGGCTCTCGATGCCGAACAGGCCCGCGCGGCAATCGCTTCTCTAAAGGAGGCTCTGCGCAACCTCGAGAAAAACCTCGCGCAGATCCGAGCGCTTCCTCCGGTGGACGCCCTCCTGAAAGACATCCTCGACAGCCTCCCCGAGGGGATCCGCCCGCGGTACATGACTCGGGACGGGAAGTACATCGTTCGAGCACGAATGAGCGGCGCCCTCCTTGAGGGGACGAACCTCCGCGACTTCGACGCGTCCGCCTCCTCGTTCTCCAGCGACTACTTCAGCATGGCCCTTGGGATCCCGGCTCTCGAGCACTACATGAAACGGGATTTCATCATCTCAACCGCTCTTGCCGCCTTTCTCATCGCCGTCATCCTCTGGATGAGCCTCCGGGGTTGGATGCGGCCTCTCCTCGCCGCGACTCCGCTCATCCTCAGCTACGTCTGGATGCTCGGCGGCATGAGGGTGCTGCGCATCCCATTCAACTTCATCAACATCACAATCTCACCTCTTCTCATCGGAGTCGGGGTCGACAACGGGGTCTACCTCGTCGTCCGCTACTTAGAGGAGCGGACCATCGACCCTCAGGGTGCGGTCGAACGGAGCGGAAAGACGACGTCCGTCGCGGTCATCGTCACCTCGCTCACGACCCTCGTCGTCTTCGGAAGCCTCCTCTTCGCCCGCACTCCGGGGCTGCGGGTCCTGGGGATCTGTGCGCTCCTCGGGATGGGGTTCGCCCTCCTGTTCAGCCTCCTTTTCCTCCCCGCGGCCCTGCGTGCCGAGGGCGGGAAGAGGGTATAATGAGTGAGGCCTGACGAACGACGTGGTCCTACACAGGCGGGAAGTGGGATGAGATGTTTTACTATATTGGTCTTGGGATCAGCGTGGTCGCTGCGATCTGCCTCGGCTACCTCTTGGGGAGCATCCCGCGCCGGCGAAAGGTGGAAGAGCTCCTCGCCGCCGCGCAGGAAGAGGCCGAGCAGTTAAGGAAAGAGAAGATCCTCGAGGGGAGACAACAGGTCCAGGAGCTGCGGGAGGAACTCGAGGAACGGATGTCGCGGCGCGAGGACGAACTGGCGCGGATGGAGGAGCGGATCCTCCGCCGCGAGGACCGCCTGGGAAAGAAATCGAACTACCTGGAGAAGATCGAGGACTCACTCCGCCAGGACGAGGAGGAACTCGAACAGCTAAAAGAGGTCGGTACCCACCTCCTCGCCGAAGGGAAGGCGCACCTGGAGAGGATCGCGGGGTGGACGCAAGAGGAGGCAAGGCAGCACCTGACGAAGCTGGTTGAGGCGGAGTCGCAACGCTTCTTCTCGCGCAAGGTGGAGGAGGTCGAGCGCAGGGCGAAGGAGGAGGCACAGCAGCGGGCGGCGCGCGTGATCGCCACGGCCGTTCAGCGGTACGCCGCCGAGTACGTAGAGGAGAACGCGGTTAGCTCGGTCCCCCTTCCCTCCGAGGAATTCAAGGGACGGATCATCGGCCGCGAGGGCCGGAACATCAAGACTTTCGAGGCGTTGACCGGTGTTGAGCTCCTCGTCGACGATACCCCGGAGATGGTCGTCCTCTCTTGCTTCCACCCCCTGCGGCGGGAAGTGGCGCGCATGGCCCTCGCCCGCCTGCTCGAGGACGGGCGGATCCATCCCGCGCAGATCGAGGAGAAGGTACAGCGAGCCAAGGCCCGCTTGGCGGAGCGCATCAAGGAGGAAGGGAAGAAGGCGGCGTTCGACCTGGGGCTTGACCTCCACCCGGAGCTCGCCACCCTCCTCGGCCGTCTGCAGTACCGAACCAGTTACGGCCAGAATCAGCTCGCTCACTCCCTCGAGGTGAGCTGGATCGGCAAGATGCTCGCCGACGAACTGGGGACCGACGCCGTGGCGGCCAAGCGCGCCGGCCTCCTGCACGACATCGGCAAGGCGGTCGATCACGAAGTGGACGGGCCCCACGCTCTGATCGGGGCCGAACTGGCCCGGCGCTATGGAGAGAGCCCGGAGGTGGTGCACGCCATCGCCGCTCACCACGAAGACGTAGAGCCCACCGGGGTCTTAGCGATCCTGATCCAGGCAGCGGACACGCTATCCGCCGCGCGACCCGGGGCCCGTCAGGAGACGTTCGAGCGTTACGTCCAGCGCCTGCATGACCTGGAGGAGCTCTGCCGTTCGTTCCCGGCCGTTCAGGAGGCGTACGCCCTCCAGGCCGGCCGGGAGGTCCGCGTGATGGTGCAGCCTGAGCGAGCAAACGACGAGGTCGCGGCGAAGCTGGCCTACGACATCGCTCGCGCGATCGAAGAGGAGTTGAGCTATCCCGGCGAGATCAGGGTCAACGTGATCCGCCAAACCCAGTTCATCGAGAGCGCGAAGTGACGAAAGAGGAGGGACGTTGGAGACCTTCAAGGTCGCATCGACATCGAACCCCGGAGCGACCGCGGGGGCGATCGCGAACGGAATCCGCCAGCAAGGAGAAGCCCAGCTGCAAGTGATCGGCCCGCGCGCCGTGAACCAAGCGGTCAAGGCGATCGCCATCGCGCGGGCGTACCTTGCGGCGAGCGGAGTCGACCTTTACTTCATCCCTAGTTTCTCGAGCGTCCAGATCGAGACTCAGGAGAAGACGGCCCTTCACTTCGCGATCCGCACCCGCCATCCGCTCCTTGGGCCCAAGGAAGAGCCGGCTTAGGCCACTCCCGGACGAGACTTGGCGCGCCGATTCCTTGTCAGGACGTCCTTGGGCCGATACCATTTGCTGGAAACTCGATCCCTTCCGAAGGAGTGACCCGGGCAGATGTACTTCAAGCGGCATCAGAAGATCGTCATCTGGATCATCGTCATCGCCTTCCTCATCGGAGGCGTGGGCCTCATCGGCCTCGAACGCGCCGGGGTACTCCGCGGCTCCCAAGGAGGGAAGGGAGAGGCGACCGTCGCCGCTCGCGTGAACGGGGCGCGGATCTTGCCTGAGACACTCAACAAGGCCGCGAGCGACTTTGCAAACCAGGTCCAAGCCTACTACCAGCAGATGGGGCAGGACACAACTGACCTCCTCTCAGGGGCAAGCGGAGCGATGTTCCGCCTGCAGATGGAGAGCCGGGCCATGCAGGAACTCATCCGCCAGGCCCTCTACACCCAAGAAGCCGACCGGCGGAAGGTCCGAGTCCCGGAGAACGAGATCGATGCCACATTCTCCGCTCAGTACAACGCCCTCCTTGAGAACTACAAGATCACGGAGGCCGACCTCGCAAGCTACCTCCAGGCGCAGGGGACGAGCCTAAGCGAATGGAAGTCCGCGATGCGGACGAACCTCGCCATGCAACTCCGCGACCAGGCGCTCCGCGAGGCGATCGTCACCCCGGTCGAGCCGACGGACGAGGATCTCCAGGAGTATTTCGAGAAAAATATCTCCCGCTACGATAAACCCGAGGAGATTCGCGCCTCGCACATCTTGGTCCAAGATCGGGCAAAGGCCGAGGCGATCCTCAAGCGGCTGCGCGCCGGGGAGGACTTCGCGACCCTGGCCAAGGAGAACTCTACGGACACCGCGAGCGCAGAGCAGGGCGGGGATCTTGGCTGGTTCTCCCACGGGAAGATGGTGAAGGAGTTCGAGGACGCGGCGTTCGCCCTCAACGTCGGCGAGACAAGCGACATCGTCTCAACCCAGTACGGCTACCACATCATCCGGCTCACCGAACGGAGAGCATCCTCCACCCCCACCTTCGAAGAGACAAAAGACCAGGTGAAGACGGACTACGTCCGCGAGAAAGAGGACGAGCAGTTCAACTCCTGGTACGAGCAGGTCTACGCGCAAGCCAGGGTGGAGATCGACCTCCCCCTCGTGAAGGCATATCTTACCGAGCAGAAGGACCTCGACCTCGGCCTCGCCGAGTTTGAGCGAATCAAGGCGGAGGGGACCTCGGACGATCCGTACCTCCCTTACTACATCGGCCGCATCTACGAATCGAAGCTCCTCCCCGCCGAACAAGAGAAGAAGAACCTGGAAGAGAAGCCCGAGAAGACCCCAGAGGATACGGCGCGGATCGAGGAACTCTCTCGCTCGATCGACGACTACAAGGCGAAGGCCCTCGCCCTCTACCTCGAAGCGTTGGAGAAGGTAGACCCGGATGAAACATTCCTCAACCGAGTCCTCGCCCTGGAGCCCAACAACACGACCGCACTCTACCTCTCCGGCAAGATCCTCCTCGAACAAGGGAATGCATTCGCCGCCGACCTCAAGTTCCGCGACGTGATCCGCACCGATCCGACGTACGTCGCCGCGTACGTCGCCTCCGGCGATGTGGCCGCCAGCCAGTCAAACTACGCCGCGGCGATCAACCAGTATACGGAGGCGCTCAAGCTGCGGCCGGGGGACGTCGGCGTGATCATGAAGCTTGTCACGGTCTATCTCGCCTCAGGGAAGCTCGACGAGGCCGAGGGGCTCCTGTCCCAAGTCGAACGGCTCGACCCACAGAATCCAAAGCTCCTCATCGGTCGGGGCGACCTCGCCTACGAGCGTCTCGTCGCTCTTGTCGCAGAGCGGCGTGCGCTCGAGTCAAAACAAGGGCGCACGGCGGCGGAGGAGGCGCGGCTCAAGGAACTGCCTGCGACGATCTCCTCACTGTACAAGAGCGCAATCGACGACTACGAACAAGCCTTGGCGCACAGCGGGTCGATCGACCTCTATACGAAGCTGGGAAAGACGTACCTCGCCGCCGGGGAATTGGATAAGGCGGAGAAGGCCTTCCGGGACGTCATCGTACGCTCTCCCTATCGAGCGGAGGCATACGAAGGGCTCGCCGACATCCTCCACGCGCGCAAGGACATCCAAGGGGCGATCGAAAACTACCGGATCGCATTCACGCGAACCCTCGACAACGCACAGAAACAAAAGCTCGGAGAGAAGCTCGTGGAGCTCGCCCCGGACGACCTCGACAGCCGCCTCAAGCTTGCTCAAGTATACGCGAAGCAATACATGTGGAGTGCCGCGATCAAGCAGTACGCGGCGATCCTCGCGGCGAAGCCGGACTCCCTCGAGGCGTACCGCGGGATCGCGGAAGCCTACTCCTGGCGCACGGAATACGACACGGCCTTCGACTACCTCCGCCGAGGGCTCGCGTACGCCTCGACCGCGAGCGCGAAGATCGACCTCTACACGCAGATGATCACTGTCAACCAGCAACAGGTCGGAACGGGAAAACCACTCTCGGCGCCCGGCCTCGACGCCTCGTTGGAGCTCGCCAAGATCTACCTCGGCCAAGGGAAGACCGCCCAGGCCAAGGAGAAGCTAGACAAGATCGCCCTTGATGCTCCCACCTACCGCGCCGAGGAAGTGGCTGCCCTCCTCGCTCAGGCGGGAGGGACCTCCGCTCCCGCCCCGAGTGGGAGCTCCGTGCAGACTCCCAGTAATGGGACGTGAGCCGTTCCGTGACCTTGTCGCGCTCGTAGAGAAGCTGCGCGCAGAAGACGGTTGTCCCTGGGATCGAGCCCAGGACCATCGTTCGCTGCGGCCCTACCTCCTCGAGGAGGCACACGAAGCGATCGCCGCCATCGACGCCGCGGACCTCACGAGCCTCGCCGACGAACTCGGCGACCTCCTCCTACAGATCCTCCTCCACGCCCAGATCGCCGCTGAGGAAGGAGCCTTCTCCATCGACAACGTCCTCACGCTTCTAGCAGAGAAGCTCGTTCGCCGCCACCCGCACGTCTTTGCGAGCGCCCCGCGAGAGATGGCGGCGATCCGCCACACCTGGACGGCCCTCAAGGAGAAGGAGGGAAGGACGGAACACCCCCTCCCCACTCTCCTCGCCGCGCGGAAGCTCGTGGAGCGCCTGGAGGCGCCGATCGAAGAGATCCCCGCCGCGTCGGACGAAGAGGAGGAAGGGAGAAGGATCCTTGCCGCGATCGCCGCGGCGTGGCGGAGGGGGGTCGACCCGGAGCTCGCGCTAAAGAGGGCGATTGCCGAGCTGGAGGGAGCAAGGGGAAAGAGGGAGCGCTGATGCGCGACGCGTCGGTCTTCTGGCTTGAGACGACCGAAAAGGAGATTCACTTCATCGACGCGATCGCGAGCGCCTACGACGGCCTGGCGAACGTGCGGCGCGACTACCGGCTAGAAAATGGCAAGGTGTACTTCAAGGTCTACGTCGCTTTGGGGATGGAAGAGGAGTTCTTGGAGCTCATCGACGACCTGCGCCGCACCGCGAGGATCGGGGAGGTCCTGAAGGACGATGAACCCCTTCCGGCCGCGTGAGGTCGCCTCCTCGATCTTCGCGATCGACTTCGAGCGGCTCTTTCGCCGAGGGATGCGCACGGTCCTGTTCGACCTCGACAAGACCCTGAAGGACCGCGGGCCAAGCGAAGTGGAGCCCAGCGTCCTCGCGCTCCTTGCGCGTCTTTCGGAGATGGGCTTTCGTATCGGGATCCTGACGAATCGTCGACCCCTTGCGGCTGACCCCGCCCTTGACGCGCTCGTGCGACGGTACCCCCTCCACCACACGGCGAGGAAGCCATCCAGAAAGGGCTTCTTGGCTCTCCTTCAGGAGCTTGGCACCTCGCCGCGCGAGGCGGTGATGGTCGGGGACCACCTCCTTACCGACATCTTCGGGGCGAACCGCCTCGGCATCTACTCCATCCGCATCCTTTCTACTTCAGGCGCGGGTCGAGGACGTCGCGCAGGCTGTCGCCCAGGATGTTGAACCCAAAGACCGTGATGATGATCGCCACGCCCGGATAGACCGCCATCCACCACGCGGTGCGCATGAACTCCTGCGCACCCTGGAGCATCGATCCCCAGTCGGGCGTGGGCGGCTTCACACCGAACCCGAGGAAGCTCAATCCAGCGACCACGATAATGTTGACTCCAATCGTCATCGTCGTGACGACGAGGAGCGAGGCAATGGAGTTGGGAAGGACGTGGCGGAGGATGATTAGCCAGGTTGGTGTCCCCAACGCGCGCGCCGCCGTGATGTAGTCGTGTTCCCGCACGGACAGGACCTCGCTGCGGATGATTCGCGCCGGTGCAAAGTCGAAGATCCCCAGGACGATGATGAGCGTCGGGACGCTCCCGCCCCACAGACTGACGACGAGGAGGACGAAGACGAGGAACGGGATCGAGTTGATCATCTCGAGGAACCTCATGATGACCGCATCGGCGGCCCCGCGGAAGTAGCCGCTCACGAGGCCTAGCCCTCCCCCGAGGAGCATGGCAATCAGGGTGGCCACGGCTCCGATCCCTAGCGAGACGCGCGCCCCAAAGATGACACGATCAAGGACGTCGCGGCCGAAGTTGTCCATCCCCAGCGGGTACTCGGGCGAGGGACGGGTGAGCATCTTGTGTAGTTCCATGTGAACCCCGTCGCCCCCGGCAAGGAAGGGAGCGAACAGGGCGACGTAGCAGACAGTCAGGATGATCGCGAGGCCCACTATCCCCTTCGCGTCCCGCGCGAGGCGACGCCCCACAATCTGCCAGTACCCCTGCGCGTAACTCGTCACACGACTCAACCGCACCAAGCGGCGCAGATCGAGGAAGGCCCAGGCCCACAGGGCGAGGAAGAAGAGGAGAAGGATCGTCGTCGAGAACCAGTACTTGGACGGACCGGCGAGCCACGCCAGCCGTCCCCGGACGACCGCCAGGTAGAGGATTCCGCCGTGGACTGTAAGGAAAAGGAGAAAGAGAAAGCCCTTCCGCCACCAGCCGCGGGCGAAGTGCCCTGCCCCAGGGAGAAGAACCGACAAAGTGTAGTCTCGCCAGGTCATGCACCGGCCTCCTTAGTCGTAGGTGATGCGGGGATCGATGTACGCGTACAGGAGGTCGACCGTCAGATTAGACACAAGGAACAAGGTGGCAATGAACAGGGCTATCCCAAAGACGACCGCCTCGTCCATCCGCGAGATCGACTCCACCGTCAACCGGCCGATCCCCGGCCAGGCGGTCGTCGTCTCCGTCAGCACGGCCCCCGCCACTAGGGCGCCCACCTGCAGCCCGATGTTGGTCACAACGGGGGCGAGGGCGTTGCGGAAGGCGTGCCTGATGAGGACCACCCGCTCCCGCAGACCCTTGGCGCGGGCGGTGTTGATGTACTCCTGGCACATGACCTCGAGCATGCTCGCTCGGGTGAGGCGGGCATTCATCGCCATCTGCACCGAGGCGAGGGCCACCATCGGGATGATGAGGTGCCTCAGCCCATCGAGGGTAAGAAACGACCACCCCGATAGGGTCTCTCCTCTCCCCGAAACCGGGAGGATCTTCCAGATGACGCCAAAGACCATCATGAGCATCAGCGCAAACCAGAAGACGGGGATCGAGATCCCCATGAGTGCCGTCGTCGTCACCGTGTAGTCCAAGATCGAGTTGCGGTAGATCGCGGAGAGTAGCCCGGCAGGGATAGAAATGAGAAGGGAGAAGACAAGCGCGAAGAACCCAAGCTCGATCGTCGCCGGCAGCCGCTCCAAGATCAGAGTCCAGACGCCCTTGTGGTAGGTCATTGCCTGAAGCTGCCCATTGAAGAGACCGCTCAACAGGCGCCAGTACTGCACGGGAAGCGACTGATCCAGACCGAGCTTCTCGCGGATCGCCTCGATCGTCTCGATCTTCGCGCCTAGGCCGGCCATGACCATCGCCGGATCTCCGGGCATCGCCTTGAGGATGATGAAGAGAAGGACGGTCAGGCCGAAGAGGACAAGGACCATCTGCCCAAGCCGTCGCACCGCATACGCGAACATGAGGGCTCCCGACTCCTTCGTCAAGGACCTGGGCCACCGGAGAGAGCCTACCGGCGGCCCAGGTGGTCCTTTTTACTCTTGACCTAGCTCAGCGAGCTCCCTACTCTACCCACACGTTGTGCTCCGGATCGCACAGGAAGATATTTCCGAGCGGGTCGACTTGATACCCGCGGACACGCGAGCGCACGCCATCGACCTCAATGTAGTGATAGCCTGGAATGGCCGGGTAGTCATTGAAGATCTTACGCTGCGCTTCGACGTACAAGCGCTCGCGCTCCGCTTGATCGAGGGTCGTGTCGGCCTGCTTGATCAGAGCATCGACCTCAGGATTCTTATAGAAGGCGTAGTTGTTCGCGTCCCCGAGCGTGGCGTTGTCGGTCGTGTAGAGGTAGTAGGCGAAGTCGTGCGGGTCAGGCCCACCACTCCACCCCATCAGCCCTACGACCACTTTCGACCGCGTTGGGTCTGCCTCCGACCCGTAGAAGAGGTCAAGGAGCGGACCCCAGGCGAGCGGCTGCACCTCGGCGTTCAGGCCGTTCTCCTTGATGTTCGTAGCGAGGATCGTGGCGAGCTGCGTGCGGCGAGGGTCGAGCGGACAGTAGATCGTGAGCTTGTAGTCGGCGGGCATCGTGCCGTCCGCCTTCAGCTCCGCGAAGAGCTTCTTCGCGGTAGCGTCGTCCTCCTCGAGGGCAACGTTCTTCTCCAGGTACTCGCGATCGCTCGCCCACAACATCGGCGGGGTGCAGCCGTAGGCACGCACGCCGGTGATGTTCTGGAAGATGGAGAAGACGGCGGCGTCCATGTCGACCGACAGGTAGCAGGCCTTGCGGAAGCGGATGTCGTTCGACGGCGAGTTCTGCATGTTGAAGAAGATGTAGAAGTAGGAGAGGCTCGGGCACTGCAGAATCTGGATGTCGGGGTTGCTGCGGAAGCGAATGATGTCCTGCACCGGCATGTTGTCGGCAATGTCGACCCCGCCCGACTCAAGCTCGAGCATCATCACCGAGAGCTCTGGAATCGGTCGATAGATGACCTTCTCGAGGTTTGGCTTGACGAGCCAGTAGTCCTCGTTCCTCACGAGGATGATCCGGTCGCCCGCCTTCCACTCGGCGAGCTTGTACGGTCCGCTCCCGATCGGGTTCAGGTTGAAGGCCGCGTCTCCCATCTTGACGACCGTGTCGTGAGGGACGATCGAGCGGCTCTCCGTGGAGAACCCCGGCGCGTACGGCGCGTAGTCGGGCTTGGTGATGATGTCGACCGTGTATTCATCGATGACAACGGCCTTCTCCATCCAGGAGAGCTCGGTCGCGTTCGGCGACCCGCTCGCCGGATCGGCAATCCAGTTGAAGGTGAACGCGACGTCGTCCGCGGTGAGGGGCTCCCCGTTTGTGAACTTGATTCCCTCATTGAGATGGAACCGAACCTGCGCGTCGCTCAAGACCTCCCACGACTTCGCGACATGGGGAATCGGCTTCAACGTCCCCACCTCGAGGGCGACGAGGTCATCGAAGATCTCTCCGTAGACGTACGCATCGTACGCCGAGTTCGAGATTCGCGGGTCGAGGTCCTTGAAGTCCTGGCTGACCCCAATCACCAGGGTCCCCCCCACTTTCGCATCCGGGGTGGCTGGGACAAGCGTCTGGGCCGCCCCGAGCGCCCCCATGAAGAATAGACCAATTCCAACCAGTAACGCTAGCTTTCTCACCATGTACAGCCCTCCTTGCCGAGGCTTTCGCATTGAGAGACCAACGTCCAGAGAATGGGCCACTGAAGCCCTACTCGAACCAATACGCCGCAGTCACTGTGGCCCCCTGGGGAACCCCCGCGAGCGGGATCTGCACGGTTCCGCCCGGGACCACCACGATGTCAACGAACACGTAGTTGTTGCTGCAGGCCACGAGCGTCGCCGGCCCACCGCCCCAGGCGATGACATCAGAAGCGGCGATGCTCACTGGCCCCGTGCTGAAGATGATGGAAAGCTTCTGAGCCGTAACCCCGGTATTGTTGTCGAAAAGGAGCACGCCGACCGCGCGCGGCACGACTGCCACCTGCGCCAGACCGACGCCCGTCGCAACGAGCACAAGCACGAGCGCTAAGCAAATTCCCCTGTGCACTCGAACACCTCCTCTGAGCGAGAAGACTCCCCAGAGACCACCGTCCGGAGATCCCTGAAAGGTCCTCCACAACCGACTCTAGCACCGCTGCCAGCCCACACCCGTCCCTAGTGGAGAGACACTCGTAGTATAGGCTCGAACCTCCGACAGGGAATCATCCAAAAGCTAGCAGAAAGCTATCCACCAATGGCAGGAAATCATCCAAAAGCGGAGAGAAGTGATCCACCAATTGAGGTGGCGAGCGAGCCTTCACGCGAAGGAGGGGCCGCCCGACCAAAAGAAGGCCCTCCTGCCAGATCCCCTCGGCTCTCCTTGTTCTTGGTTAGTAGAGCTCGATCGGCTATCATCCGACTCGCTCTAAACCTAGAGGCTACTTGCCGCGTTCGCGAGGAGGAAGCGATTCATGGACAAGAAGGACCTTGTCTCCTTGGCGGACCTCTCGACCGAGGAGATCTACGAGATCCTGGAGACGGCGCGGAATCTGAAGCTCGAGCGGCGAGCCGGCGTGCGGCACGACATGCTCGCCGGGAAGACGCTAGCCATGATCTTCCAGAAACCGTCGCTCCGCACCCGCGTTTCGTTCGAGGTCGGAATGAACCAGCTCGGAGGCCGCGCGATCTACCTCGGGCCCGACGAGATCCAGCTCGGTGAGCGCGAGACCGTTGAGGACGTCGCCCTGGTCCTCTCGCGCTACGTGGACGGGATCATGGCCCGCGTCTTCGCCCACGAGACGATCCTCGAACTCGCGAAGCACGCGACCGTGCCGGTGATCAACGGCCTCTCCGACCTCCTTCACCCCTGTCAGGCCCTAGCCGACCTTCTCACAATCTGGGAGAAGAAACGCGAGCTTCGTTCGCTCACGCTCGCCTTCATCGGCGACGGGAACAACGTCGCCCACTCCCTAATCAACGGGTGCACCAAGGTGGGGATGGCATTCCGCATCGCCTGTCCGAAGGGGCACGAGCCGAACGCGGAGATCGTGGCCGCGGCCCGCGCCGCGGGCGGGAAGATCGAGATCCTGCACGATCCCAGAGAGGCGGCGAAGGCGGCGGACGTCCTGTACACCGACACCTGGACGAGCATGGGACAAGAGGCGGAGGCGAAGGAGAGGCGGCGCGCCTTTGCCGGATTCACGATCGACGAGGAGCTCCTCGGACTCGCCGCACAGGATGCCCTTCTCCTCCACTGCCTGCCGGCCCACTACGGGGAGGAGATCACCTACGGGGCCTCGCGCAGCCGGTCAAGCGCGATCTTCGACCAGGCGGAGAACCGGCTCCACGCCCAGAAGGCGGTCCTCGCTCTGCTTCTCTCCTAGGAGGGGACATGTCGGACGAAACGATCGTCGGGACGGACTCGAAGGGCGACTCCCGCGTCAGCGTGACCCCCTCGAAGTCGCTCGCCGTCGACGTCTCGACCGACGATCGCGAGCTCTTCGAACGAGGGATCCGCGAGGTCGTGGAGGAGACCCTCTCCCGTCTCGGGAAGGTGAGGGCCAAGGTCGCCGTCGCCGACCAAGGGGGGCTTGACTACGTGATCGCCGCTCGCGTCGAGGCGGCGGTTCGCTCCACGCTTCCCGAGCTTCCCCCCATCTCTCCGGAGGTGGATCGTGCGGGGGCTGAGCGCGACGCGCCCAGGCGGAGCCGCCTCTACGCCCCCGGGAACAACCCGCGACTCCTGGTGGGGATCGAGCTGCACGGAGCGGACTGCGTTCTCCTCGACCTCGAAGACTCGGTCCCACCGTCCGAGAAGGTGGCAGCGCGGACCCTGGTGAAGCACCTCCTCGCGGCGATTGCGTTCCCGAACGAGGTGTGGGTCCGCATCAACCCCCTTGACTCGGGCGGAAGGGACGACCTCCCTGAGGTCCTCCGCGGCTGGCCGCACGGGATCGCTCTTCCCAAGGCGGAGTCTTGCGGTGATGTCGTCGGTCTCTCGCGGGAGCTGGAGCGGCTCGAGAAGGAGCTCGGAATCCCCGCCGGGACGACGTGGATCATGCCGATCCTCGAGACGGCCAAGGGAATCCTCCACGCCGAGGAGATCGCCGGAGCCGACCCCCGAGTGGCCGTCCTCGCCTTCGGCGCCGAGGACTTCACGCGCGACCTCGGGGCGAGGAGAACACAGGAGTCGCTCCTCTTCGCGCGGTCGATGCTCGTCGCCGCGGCGAAGGCGGCCCTAGTCCAGGCCTCGGACACGGTCTTCGCAAACGTCGAGGATGAGGTGGGGCTCGCGGCCGAGGCGGCGCACGCCCGCGACCTCGGCTTCGACGGGAAGGGCGCGATCCACCCTGCGCAGATCGGCCCGCTCCACGCCGTCTTCTCCCCGAGCGAGAAGGAGCTTGATGAGTCGAGGAAGATCGTCGCCGCCGCGGAGGAGGCCGAGGCCCGCGGGATCGGCGCGATCGCGATCGGCGGGAAGATGATCGACCGGCCGGTCCTGGAACGCGCTCGACGCGTCCTGCGCCTGGCCGACCGGCTCGGAAGAAGGGATTCCCGATGAAGAACGCTCTCGGCCGCGAGATCCCGGAGAAGATCGGCAGTCGCTCCGTCCAGCCCTTTGCAGGGGCGTTCGCGACGAAACGGACGGGGTGGAAGGCCCGCCGCCCGCAGAAGACGAGCGTCCCCGGCGAGAACAAGGTCCTTCCCTCGCTCGAGGCGGCGATCGAGGCGACCGGCCTGCAACATGGGATGACGATCTCCTTCCACCACTCCTTCCGCGAGGGCGACCGGGTCACGAACCAGGTCGTCGACGCCTGCGCCAGGCTAGGGCTCAAGGACCTGCGACTCTTCCCAACCGCTCTCTTCCCCACGCACGCCAAGCTCGTCGATCACATCAAGACAGGCGTCGTCAATCGGATCGAAGGGTCGATGAACGGCCCGGTCGGCGCGTTCATCTCGCAGGGCGGGAAGCTCGCCGAGCCGGCGACGCTCCGCTCGCACGGCGGCCGCTGGCGCGCGATCGAGGCCGGCGACGTCGCGATCGACGTCGCCTTCGTCGCCGCTTCTCAGGCCGATTCCTACGGGAACGCAAACGGGATCAACGGCCGGACCCCCTGCGGACCGATCACGTTCTCTCGGGTGGACGCCCAGTACGCGCGGAAGACGGTCGTCGTCACGAACGACCTCGTCCCCTACCCGGCCTATCCGTTTGAGATCGAGCAGGGATGGACCGACTACGTCGTTGTGGTCAACGAGGTCGGCGATCCCGAGCAGATCGCTTCCGGGACCCTGGAGATGACGCGCTCGCCGGCGCGGCTGCGGATCGCCCGCCTCGCCGCCGACGCGGTGAAGGCCTCGCCCTACTTCAAAGAGGGCTTGAGCTTCCAGGGTGGAGCGGGCGGGATCTCCCTCGCCGCGACGATGTACCTCGCCGAGGAGATGGAAAAGGCGAAGCTCGTCGGGAGCTTCGTCATGGGCGGGGGGACCAAGGTGATGGTCGAGATGCTGCACAAGGGCCTCGTGCGGGCGATCTTCGACGGCCAGGCGTTCGACCTCGCGGCGATCGCCTCCATCCGACAAGACCCGGCGCACGTCATGATGGACCCAGGTATCTACGCGAATTACGACTCCCGCGGCTGCTCGACGTACATGCTCGACACCGCGTTCCTCGGGGCAACCGAGGTCGACCTCGACTTCAACGTGAACGTCAACACCCACTCCGACGGCCGGCTTCTCCACGGGATCGGCGGGCACCAGGACGTGGCCGCCGGGGCAAAGATGACCGTGATCACCGTCCCCTCCATCCGCGGTCGGCTCCCCGTGATCGTCGATCGGGTGACGACCGTGACGACGCCGGGAGAGGTAATCGACGTCATCGTGACCGAGCGCGGCCTCGCCGTGAACCCCAAGCGCGAGGACCTGAAGGGCTGCCTCCTCGCCGCCGGGCTTCCGGTGCGCGACCTCGCGGAGATCAAGAGGGAGTCGGAAAGGCTCGTCCGCTCGGTGGGGCGACCTGTGTTCGGAGACGAAGTGATCGCCGCGATCGAGTGGCGGGACGGAACCGTGATCGACGTTGTAAGAAAGGTGGAAGGATGGGAGTGAAAGAAGAGATTTGCAAGGCGCTTCCCGAGATCGATCTGATCAAGGACAAAGACCTCAAGGAGAAGGTCGTCGCTACGTGGGAGGCCGGTCTCTCCCGCGGCGGCTGGACGCCGAAGGACATCGCGCGGATGCCATTCACGCTCGCGAAGTCGGTCAAGATCAGCTTCGCCGACCACGTGCGCAGCGTGACGAGGATCTGCCTCGCCGTGGCAGAGACCTTCGACGAGATCTACCAGGGCGAGCTCAAGCTCAACCGGGACATCCTCCTCGCCGGAGCCCTCCTCCACGACGTGGGGAAGCTCCTCGAGGTGAGCGAGACCGCCGGGACTTTCAAGAAGACGAAGGAGGGCTCCCTCGTGCGACATCCCTTCTCCGGCGTCGCCCTCGCGGACGAGAACGGCCTCCCGGCCGATGTCCTGCACATCATCGCCACGCACTCCAAGGAGGGCGACCCGTACAAGAGGACGGCGGAGGCGATCATCCTCCACTACGCGGACTTCATGAACTTCGATCCGATTGAGGGGTGATGCGAATGGGCCTGACCTTTGCTCAGAAAGTCCTCGCGAGGAAGGCGGGGCTCCCTGCGGTCGCAGTCGGCCAGATCGTCGAGGTGGAACCCGACTTCTGCCTCTCCCACGATAACACCGCCGCGATCGCCAAGACCTTCGCCAAGCTCGGGGTCGAGCGGGTGAAGAACCCAGAAAGGCTCGTGATCGTCCTCGACCACATCGTCCCCGCCTCGACCGAGGAGTACGCGCAGAATCACAAGGAGATCCGCGAGTTCGTGGCGAAACAGGGGATCAAGAACTTCTACGATACCGGGGTCGGAATCTGCCACCAGGTCCTCTCGGCGATGGGGTTCGCCCTTCCTGGCAGCCTCATCCTCGGCGCCGATTCCCACACGACGGCCTACGGCGCGTTCGGCGCCTTCTCGGCTGGGGTCGGCCGTTCGGAGATGGCCGCTCTGTACGCAACCTCACGCATCTGGCTCAAGACGCCGGCGAGCTTCCGCGTCGAGGTCTCCGGACGACTGAAGGAACCGGTAACGTCGAAGGACCTCGTCCTCAAGATCATCGGAGACATCGGAGCCGACGGCGCCCTCTACCGCTCCGTGGAGTACACCGGAGAGACGATCGCGGCGATGAGCCTCTCCTCGCGGTTCGTCCTTGCGAACATGGCGATCGAGATGGGCGCGAAGAACGGCTTCTGCGCTCCCGACAAGAAGACCTTCGCCTTCCTCAAGGGCCGGGCCGTCGCGAGCTACACACCGGTCTATCCCGACCCGGACGCCGAGTACGAGAAGACCCTCACCTACGACGCCTCGTCGCTTGTCCCACAGGTCGCGAAGCCACACACGGTCGACAACGTCGTGCCAGTGAGCGAGGTCGAGGGGACGAAGATCGATCAGGCGCTCCTCGGGACCTGCACCAACGGTCGGCTGGAGGACCTGCGCCTCGCCGCCCGCTACCTGAAGGGGAAGAAGCTCGCGGTGGGCGTGCGGATGGTCGTCCTCCCCGCCTCGCAGGAGGTCCTCCTCGAAGCCCTAAAAGAGGGCTTGATCGAAGTCTTCGTCAAGGCGGGCGCGATGGTGTTGAACCCCGGCTGCGGGCCCTGCCTCGGCGCGCACGAAGGGGTCCTCGCCGCAGGAGAGGTCTGCCTCTCGACAGCGAACCGGAACTTCAAGGGGCGGATGGGATCGGCGGAGGCCGCGACTTACCTCGCCTCACCGGCGACGGTCGCCGCGTCCGCCGTCACGGGCGTGATCACCGATCCCAGGCGCGCTTCGCGCGGAGGTGGCGCATGATCGAGGGCAAGGTCTGGAAGTACGGAGACGACGTCAACACGGACGTCATCTTCCCAGGAAAGTACACGTACAAGCCGATGCAGCCCGCGGAGATGGCCCAGCACGCTCTCGAAGACCTCGACCCCACCTTCGCCAAGGAGGTGAAGAAGGGCGACGTCATCGTGGCGGGAGCGAACTTCGGCTGCGGCTCCTCGCGCGAGCAGGCCGCGACCTGCGTCAAGGCCTCCGGCGTCGCCGCCGTCGTCGCCAAGTCCTTCTCGCGCATCTTCTTCCGCAACGCCATCAACGAAGGCCTCCCCGTGATCGAGCTCGCCACCGGGACCGAGATGATCGAGAAGGGCGACACCGTCCAGATCGACTTCGAGAAGGGGCTCGTCCACCACAAGGGGAAGAGCTACCCCTTCCCCGCCCTGCCCAAGGAGGTCCTCGCCATCTTGAACGACGGCGGGCTCATTCCGCACGTGAAGAAGCTCCTTGGGAAGGCTTGAGAGAGCGCACTCAGGCCTCTCGACCACCTCGATCCTCTCCGCACGTCCGCAGCACGACGCGGGTGAGGATC
>CAYHEK010000004.1:0-1557 GCA_964355545.1 uncultured Thermotogae bacterium
TCCTCTGATCCGCCGACGCCTAGCCTCACGCGTTCTCCTTGGCTGCCTCAGGGAGTGATGGGATCAAGTCCTCCTTCTTGAATGACGAGATAGGATTCCACTCCCATGCTCACCGGCCAGTGTTCAGCAGACGCCCAGGCACGGTCATCGTCATCTCTGTCACTAGCCAACCTAAGCCGCCGGGGACCTCTCGATGCTGTATGATAACGCGGCCAGGCAGGAGGTGAGGAATGGGAGAGAGGCGGAGGTTGCGGCTCCTACGTCCGTCAACGCGGGCGTTCTATCGTGAGGGGCGGCGGACGCCGGGCTACTCGCTGCTCGACTTCCTCCACGGCTACGTCTACGGCCGGTGGACGTACTACTACCTGGGCGCGCGGCCTGTTCCCGTCCTCTTTCGTCCGCTCTTCCGCTTGGGCGCTTCGCTCTTCGCGCGGCCCCGGCGGGGAGAGAAGACGAGCAAGGGACATCACCCCTTCGCCGACCGCTACCACGGGAAGGTCATGCCCCTCGACGCGGCCGAGCGGCTCGTGACCCTCGACGTTGGCCTCGAGCTCTACGGGTTGGAGCAGGTGATCCCCTACCCCGTCGCGCGCGACATCGTGCTGCGACACCCCGATCACATCGTGGCGCTTGAGTGCCCGTGCCGCGCCGGGCGAGAACACCCGTGCCTGCCGGTCGATGTGTGCCTGATCGTGGGAGAGCCGTTCGCGAGCTTCATCGCCGAGCACCACCCGAAGCAGGCCCGCTGGATCACCCAACGCGAGGCGGTCGAAACCCTGCGAAGCGAACACGAGCGCGGCCACGTGCACCACGCGTTCTTCAAGGATGCCATGCTCGGCCGGTTCTACGCGATCTGCAACTGCTGCTCCTGCTGCTGCGGGGCGATGCAGGCGTTCGAGCACGGTATTCCGATGCTCGCGTCGTCCGGCTACGTGAGCCGGGTCGAACCGAAGTCGTGCGCGGCGTGCGCCGTCTGCGTCGAGGCGTGTCCGTTCCACGCGCTCGAGATGGACGAGAGAACGGTTCGCGTCGACGAAGCGCGCTGCATGGGGTGCGGGGTGTGCGTCTCGAAGTGCCCGCGGGGCGCGCTCTCCCTCGTTCGCGATCCCAAGAAGGGCGAGCCGCTCGACGTCCGCGAGCTGGCTAGCTCGCGGACGGCTTGATCGCGGTCCGGTCCCGCTCGTAGCCTTGAGCCCTACCGCACCGTCATTCCCATGTAGTAGGGCCAGATCACAACCCCGACGATGCACTGCCACCACAGGAGCTTGGCGAACGCCATCGTGAACAGCCACCCACCGAACCAAAGGGCGCCCGCGAGGCTCCCGTTCCGGACTGTGATCCTGCGCTCTTTTCTCTCTTCCTCCATGGTTCCTCCTTTCGGAACAGAGACCAGTGTACCGGTTCTGACCATGGGTGTTGACTCCCGCGAGCTTGCGAGGTCGGCAGGCTCCTCGGTGGAGCGGTCACCGCCGCCTAGCCCGGTCTGTCGATCAGGAACCCCTGCGGCCACAGGGAACCCGGATAGGATGGACAGAGGCCTCCCTGGAGGTTTCCGCC
>CAYHEK010000004.1:1657-7391 GCA_964355545.1 uncultured Thermotogae bacterium
CGTTTCCCTCCCCTTCGATCCAGCCCTTGAACGGCCTCGAGGGGTCGAAGGAGCCGGCGCAGGAGGGCGTCGCGGCGCGAATCCCGACGCCTGAGTTCTCGCGGACGACGCAGCGGGAGAACTCGACGATTCCGTCCATCTCGACGAAGGCGCCGTCGGCGCCGTTTGCGCGGATCTCGCAGTCCTGGAGGACGCCGCGGCTCGAATCGGAGAACCAGAGGCCATATTGCCCGTTCTCGCTCACGGAGCAGCTAGCGAGGTCGATCAGGGCGGCGTTCTGGCCGACGAGGCCGTTGAGCGTATTTCCCCCAATGGCGGTGCGGGTCGCGTGGAAGCGGGCGCCGTCCCAGGCCCAGACGCCAGAGAGGTTGCCCGAGATCGTGCAGTCCGCAACGCAAAGCTCGGAGACGTGAAGGGCGAGGATCCCGTGGGTCTTGTTTCCCGAGATCTCGCAGCTGCGCAGGTCGAGCCGGGCGAAGTCCCACGTGTAGATCCCGTGCGTGCCGTTCCCGACAATCCGACACGCCTCGAGGGAGAGAAGCGACCGATCCTTGGCCCAGATCCCGCACCAACTGTTCTCCCTCATCGTGACGCCGACGAGGCCCACCGCGGGCGAGCCCTCGGTCTGAATCCCGTGCCCATCCCAGCCGCGCCCGCCTTGAACCGTCAGATCCTCGAGACGAACCGTGATCCCTTCTCCGCGAATGCGAACGGCAGCCCCTCGCGCCGTCCCCTCGATCGTCGTCCCGTCAGCGGAGCCGCGGAGGGTGAGGGAGTGGTCGATCACGAGGGACTCGCGGTACGTCCCCGCGCCAAGCTCGATGACCGTCCCCGGCGCGGCGACGTCGATCGCCGACTGGATCGACTCGCCGAGAGGGACAAAGACCGGGGCCGCGAAGCCGAAGCAGACGCCTGCCGCGGCCGCGAGCGCGGCCGTCACGAGCAGGAACCCGCAGAAGACGCGCTGCGCCATAGGCACTCCTTTGCTCTGACCTCTACGAGGCGATGCTAGCACACGAGACAAGGCGCAGACAAACGCCGGGTAAGGAAGACAGGGTCGGCGTCTTCCCTCCCCGCCTTTGATCGGGTCCCTCCGCCGCGGTGGGTTGGGGTACGATTCCACCACCCGGCCAACGGGCGAACGAGACAGCGAAAGAACGGAGGACGGATGAACAAGGCTGCGAAGCTTGAAGAGCGGCTGGTTCGCTACGCGCGGGTGGACACGCAGAGCGATGGGGCGTCCCAGACCGTGCCGACGACGGTGCGGCAGCTCGACCTCGCGCGGATCCTCGTCGAGGAGCTTGAGGGGCTCGGCGCGGAGGAGGTCTGCCTCACCGAGGCGGGGTTCGTCCTGGCGACGATCCCCGCGACGGACGGGGTCGATGCACCGACGGTCGCCTTCCTCGCTCACATGGACACCGCGTCGGACTACCCGGCCGCGAACGTGAAGCCGCTCGTCCACCGGAACTACGACGGCCGCCCGATCGCCCTTCCCGGTGATCCGGAGAAGGTCCTCGACGAGACGACCGCGCCCGGCCTCTCCTCGCGCGCCGGCGACACGATCATCACCTCGGACGGGACCACCCTCCTCGGCGCGGACAACAAAGCGGGGGTGGCGATCGTCATGACCCTCGCCGAGGTCCTCCTCTCCGACCGGAGCCAGCCGCACGGCAGGGTGCGCCTGTGCTTCACGCCGGACGAGGAGACGGGGACGGGGATCCGTCACCTGCGCCTGGAGGAACTCTCAGCTGACATTGCCTACACCCTCGACGGGGAAGGCGGACGCGGCGGAACTCGGCGCTCGATTTGGGATCGACACGCACGCGGTCTCCTTCTGGCGGTCGAGCCTCGACGTCGTCCGCGCCGACATCGAGCGCTTCGAGTCGCTGGTTGGACAGACGCCAGGGGTGTAGTCAGAAAGGCGGCCTGTAGCGCGCAGCGCGTGGCGAGTGGCCACGGTAGTCTCTGCGAGAAGGTCCTCTCACTTCTCAGCTCGGAGTCTCCATGCTACGATGTCTGCGGAGGTGATCGGCGTGAGGGAGTTCTCGTTCATCCTCGGGAACAATCCGGGCGCTCTCGTTGAGGTGGCGGAGGCGCTCGGGAACGAGCACATCAACGTTGAGGGAATCGCGGGGGTGACCGTCCTCGAGGAGGGGGTGATCGCCCTCGTCACGGACAACCCGGACAAGACGCGGAAGATCCTGCGTGGCCAGGGGATCGAGTACCAGGAGCGGGAGGCGCTCGTGATGGACCTCCCGCACCAGCCGGGGCAGCTGGCGACCGTCCTTAGCCGCCTGAGCAGCGACCGGATCAACGTCCTCTCGTGTTACGCCGGCGTGGAGAAGAACCGGCTCATCCTCACCGTCGACCAGACGGACCGGGCGAAGTCGATCCTGAAGCTTCCGTAGCGCCGGGCCGTTTGAGTCTAGTCTAGGGGCGCAGCTTTGCCTTCCCTTGTGTTGCCCGCTTGCTCGCGCCGCGGATCGCCGCGGAAAGGGAGCCCATGCCTCACGAAACATATCGGTTGACGATCGACCCTTCCCTCTCTCCTTCGCCGGTCGTTCCTGCTCTGATTTGGGCCGAGGGGATTCGGCCGCCGGAGGGGCCGCTCGCTTTCCTATCCGAGGTGGTCGCGGCGACCGCGGCGAAGGGGGAGGGAGGCATCCCGGAGACGGTTCGCTCTCGCGTCCGGGACATGCTCCGCCACGGCCGCTACAAGCCGACCGGCCGCGGCAAGCCAGCGAGCGAGTTCCTCCTCCGCGCGGCCCTCGAGGGGACTTTTCCGCGCGTGAACGGCCCGGTCGACGTCAATAACGCGATCAGTCTCGCTTCAGGTCTTCCGGGGTCGATCTTCGACGCCGACCTCTCCGGGCCGCACCTCCTCCTCCGTTGCGGAAAGCCGGGGGAGGCGTACGTCTTCAACCCGTCCGGCCAGACGATCGACCTCGAGGACCTCCTCCTTGTCTGCCGGAAGGCGGAGGAGGGCTGGGAGCCGTGCGGGAACCCAGTGAAGGACGCGATGGCCACGAAGGTCCGTCCCGAGACCGGTCGCGTCGTCGCTGTCCTCTACGCTCCTATAGACGAGCCGGTCCCGTCCGTGGAAGGCTGGGCCGCGCGCTACGCGGACCTCCTCAAGACGCACTGCCGCGCCGAGCGCTCCGGCTTCGAGGTCGTGTGCCCCTGATCGCGCCGATCGGTGCCTTCCCGGACGTCGTTCGGTCTCCTGTTTGCGACGAGCGAACGGCAGAGCGAGAGGAGGCCGCGCTCTCGCGCCGGCCGAGGCTCGCCAAGAGCTCGAGGGCCCTTCCCGGGCCGGAACGCCGCGGGACGATCGCCGCGAAGCGGCAGACCTCGTGGCAGCACAGGCAGCGGACGCACACGCGGCGATCGATGCGTGCCTTCCCTCGGTGGACCGTGGCGGCGCCGGTCGGACAGATCCTCGTGCACTCCCGACACCCGGTGCAGCGGCTCCTGACAACGCGTGGCCAAGGCGAGAGCCACCTTGCGCCGAGGGCGGAGGCGAACGGTGGGACCCGGCGTAGGAATCGCCGCGCCACGGTCGCAGGGAGCTTGAAGTCAGGGACGGCCGCGTCCGCGATCCGCTCCCCTACGATCTCGATCCGGTCGAGGTCGGCTACGCCGAGGCCGCGCTCGCTCGCGAAGCGGGTCGTCTCGACGGCCAGAGGGTCGATGCCGATCAGGCGCGTTGCGACCGCGTCGAGGGCGACGGCGTCCTCGCTCGCGAGGACGAGGCCGAGGGCTCTCGGGCTCCCGTTCGCCGGACCTTCTCCCTCCATGGCGACGATCCCGTCCAGGATCGTGAACTTGGGCCTCACGACGGAGAAGAGGTCGACGAGGGCCTGTGCGAAGTCCTCGCTGCGGGGGTGCTCGCCGTGGAGGCGCGTGCGCAGGCCGGCGGGGATCGTGCCGTAGAGGTTCTTCACCGCGCCGGTGAGGAGGGTCAGGGAATGGGTCTTCAGCTTGGGGAGGTTGACGATCGCGTCCGCCTCGAGGGCGTGGCGGGAGACGAGGACCTTGTCGAGAAGGTGACCGCGGCAGTCGACCTCGACGAATCCAGCGTCCCGGAGGTTTGTGAGGCGCACGCCCGCCCTCTCGCAGGCGGCGCGAAGGCCGGAGACCTGGAACCCATCGCCGCCATGGGACTGGATATCATCGCCGACGGTGAGGTGGGGGGTCACCTCTCTCAGGACCTCGAGGACCGCCTCCACGAAGACGGGATGGGTGACGATCCCTTTCTCGGGAGGGGAGGGCGGAGGGAGGTGATTGACCTTGACAAAGACACGGTCAGTCGGGCGCACGAGCCTCTCCAGGCCGCCGATGAGGTGCAGGGCTTGCTCGACCGCGGCGCGGACCGCCGTGAGATCATAGCCTCCCTCCGCACGGACCAGCGCGACCCGCGCCCGAGCACAAGCGGCCATCGCTCTCCCCTCTTCCCGCACTCTCGGCTCCGATTCCCAATGCGAAACTGGCGCCGTTACCGGAGTGTACCCTCTCGATGGCCGTTCCCCCAGACGAGGAGGACTCCTCTCGAACCCGATAGAATGAGGCGCAAGAGGTGGTACAAGGTGGACGAGCGACGGGCGGCGCGCTACGAGCGGATCTACGAGCAGCTGCGAGCGCTGATCGAGGGGGAGTCGCCCGGCCTTGTCGCGGCGATGGCGACGATCGCCGCTCTTCTCCACGCGAAGATGCGCCACCACTCTTGGACCGGGTTCTACTTTGTCGCCGACGAAAACGAGCTTCACGTCGGACCCTACCAGGGGCCGGTCGCCTGCCAGGTCCTACGTGGCGGCGGGGTGTGCCTCCACGCGGCCTCCACAGGACGGCCGGTCATCGTCTCCGATGTCAACGCGTTTCCGGGGCACATCGCCTGCGATCCACGCTCCAAGAGCGAGATCGCGATGCCGATCGAGAAGGGTGGTCGGGTCGTCGCCGTCCTCGACGTCGATTCCGCAACCGAGGCCGCGTTCACCGAGGAGGACGTTCCTCCGCTTCGCCGGATCCTCGGTCTCCTTGCGCCGTACCTCTAGGGCGAAGGACGATGCGGGTCTGGGATCCCCCTCCGGAGCGCCTCTGCCGGGGTCACCTCCTCGCGCGAAGGGCTGCGGCTGCCCGCTTCGGCCGACGCGGTTGACCACGCGGTGTGAGAACGGGTAGGTTCGCGGGCGAAAGGAGACGTCTGTGACTCTTCCCAGCTCGATGACCGAGGCGACGCTCTGTTATCTCCTGCGGGGGGACCCTCCCGCGGAGATCCTCCTCGCGTGGAAGAAGACCGGGGTCGGCGCGGGGAAGCTCAATGGGGTTGGGGGAAGGATCGAGCCAGGGGAGGGGGCGCGCGAGGGAGCGGTCCGCGAGCTGCGCGAGGAAATAGGGGTCGAGGCGGACCGGGCCGATCTTCTTCCCTGCGCGCGCCTTGTCTTCCTCTTCCCGGCGAAGCCGGCCTGGAACTTCCGCGTGGCCGTCTTCCTCCTGCGGCGCTGGAAGGGGGAACCCGCGGGAGGGGAGGAGGTGGATCCGGTCTGGTATCCCACCGCCCGCCTCCCTTTCTCACAGATGTGGGCCGACGACCGGCTCTGGCTTTGGCGAGTCATGAACGGCGAGCGCTTGATCGGGGAGATCACCTACGCCGCGGATAACGCCACGGTCGCCCGGGCGGATCTCGAGCCGGTGGACGTGGTCCCCGAAGACTGAGTCACCTTCGAGGGAGCCGCGA
>CAYHEK010000004.1:7491-9145 GCA_964355545.1 uncultured Thermotogae bacterium
TCGACTTCGTCGCCGACCGCGACCTCTGACGGCCCCTCCGTATCCGCCGCTCTGTGCCGACGTCCTTGCCTGCGGCCGGCCTTGGAGGTAAAAACGAAGAAGGTGGCCATGGAGACCTATCTTGTCCGCGAGAGCGCGCGCTCAAAGCATGTCCGCCTCGAGTTCTCTCTCGAGCAGGGCCTTGTGGTCGTCGTCCCAGTCGGGTTTGACCGCTCCGAGATCAGTGCGATCCTCGAGGCGAAGCGGGCGTGGGTCGAGAGGGCACAGAGGCGCGCCCGCGCGGACGGTAAGGACTTCCCCCGCGCGAGAACGGGTGAGCTCCCGGAGCGAATCGCTCTGCGCGCGATCGAGGAGGAGTGGGCGGTGGACTACCGCTCGGCCTCGACTCCCTGGGTGGCGGCGAAGCCTCTCGCCGTTCCCACACGCTGCTTGGGACGCCTCGAAGTGACGGGCGGCATCGAGGATCCTGCGGCCTGTGGGGCCGCGCTGCGCCGCTGGATCCGGCGCAAGGCGCGCGCGCACCTCGTCCCGTGGCTGGAACGCGTGAGTGGCGAAACCGGCCTCTCCTACGGCCAAAGCGTGGTCAGGAACCCGCGCACGCGCTGGGGAAGCTACTCGCGGCAGGAGACAATCAGCCTCAACCAGAACCTTCTCTTCCTGCCGAGCCGCCTCGTGCGCTACGTCCTCCTCCACGAGCTGTGCCATTCCGTGCACCTGGAGCACTCCTCGCAGTTCTGGCGACTCGTGCGGGAGAAGGAACCGCGCGCGGAGGCCTTGAGGGAGGAGTTGCGGCTCGCGTGGCGGTACGTCCCGGGTTGGACGAGCGGGACCCCGGCGCGCGTCGCCGCGGGCGAGCCGGCTCACCTCCCCTGGAGCGTCTGAGGGAGGAGCCGCCTAGCCGTCGGCTGACTTCCTCCCCACGGTAGCGAGATAGATCGCGAACTCCTCTTTTCCGTCGAGGCCAAGGAGGGCGTTCACTCCCTCGTCGGAGAAGGCGCCGATGGCGCAGGCGCCCGCCTGGATCCCCACGGCGGCGAGGTAGAGGTTCTGGCAGACGTGGCCGGCGTCGAGGTGGAGGTAGCGGTACGCCCGCTCGCCGTAGCGCCACGCCGTGCGATACGGGACGGCGACCCAGATGAAGGTGACGGCGCTCTCCTTGACAAACCCCTGGCTGAGGCAGGCCGCGACGAGCCCTTCCGCGATTCCCGCCTCCGCGGAGAGAAGGGCGAGCCGGTGGGAAAGGGCAAGGAAGCGGTACAGGCCGGCGGGAAGCCCCTCCACCCGGTTCACCAGGAGGTACGTTTCGAAGGGATGGCGGGCGCCGGCCGAGGGGACGGTGCGGAGCGTCGCCTGGCCAGGGACGACACGCTTTACGCCCTGCGTGCACCAAAGAAGGTACGAGAGCTCCTCCAGGGTGAGGGGAACGTCCGAGTACTGGCGCAGGCTGCGGCGGGCCTCGATCGCCTCAATGAGGGGGAGCCGGCCCAGGTGGAGGGTCTTCTTCGGAGCGGGGAGATCGATCGGCTTCCCTTCTTCCCCGTGAGGTTCCCGCTCGAACGGAGGCTGGGGGAGTCCCTTCCCCTGGTCCGGCGTCGGGAAGCGCCCGCACGCCGTCTTCTCCATGAAGTCGCTACCGATTCCTTTCCTCATCGTG
>CAYHEK010000004.1:9245-43903 GCA_964355545.1 uncultured Thermotogae bacterium
TCTCTTTCTCAACCATCTCCAAGAGCCGGCCGAGGGGCACCTCGGCGAGGGAACGAAGCGTGAGGTCAGCGTGGTCGATCGGAATCTCGCGCGTCAAGGGATTGGGGATTGCGATGCAGAAGATCCCTGCCTGTTTCGCCGCGGAGACCCCGTGCGGGGAATCCTCAAGGGCGACCACCTCCTCGGGCGCGAGGGCAAGGGCGGCGAGGACGGAGAGGTAGAGTTCCGGGTCCGGCTTGGTGCGCGCGACCTCGTCCGCCGTGCGGATCGCGTCGAACGCCTCGGCGAGTCCAAGATGGGAGAGGTGACGAATCACCCACTCCCGCGACGAGCTCGAGGCAAGGCCGAGCTTGAGGTGAAACCCGTGAGCGCTTTCCAGGTAGTCGGTCACGCCGGGGAGGATCGATTCCTGGGCGATCAGCTCGGCCTCCCGCCTTTGCTGCTCACGGTGGAGGGAGGCGCGGTCGACCGGGCGCTTGAGGCACTCCTCCAGGCGGTCGCACGGGTCGAACGGGTTGGGAAAACGGCCGATCGAGTCGAGCCACAGGCCCAGCGGGAACTCGCACCCGCGACGCGCGAAGACCTCCCGCCAGGCGAGGAAGGCCGGGGTCTCCGTATCGAGGACCAAGCCGTCGAAATCGAAGATGAGTCCCTTCACCATCACGCGTGCCGTCCCCTTCTACAGGGGCTTCCTCTCCCCTGATCGCCCTATGATACTCAAGACCTCTCGCTACGCAGTAAGATCAACGCGCAATGAGAGAAGGGCGTGATGTTGTCATGGATTCTCTTGCGGAGCTCGGCGACTGTGCCCTTTGCCCACGGGACTGCCACGCCGACCGCCGCGCTGGCCGACTCGGTTACTGCCAGAGCGGCAGCGGGTTCAGCGTCGGCGCGATCTGCGCTCACCTCGGAGAGGAACCGGTCCTCTCCGGACAGAGAGGAATCTGCAACGTCTTCTTCACCCGCTGCAACCTGCAGTGCCTCTACTGCCAGAACGCCCAGATCAGCCGCCGGCGGGGGAGGATCGTCGAGGAGGCGCTCAGCCTCGAGGAGGTCATCCTGCGGATCGAGCGGATCCTCGACCATGGCGTCTCCGCGGTCGGGTTCGTCTCTCCTTCGCACTGTATCCCTCAGATGAAGACGATCATCACCGCGCTCGCCGTGCGAGGCCGCCGTCCGACCACGGTGATGAACACGAACGCCTACGACAAGGTGGAGACGCTCCGCTCTCTTGAGTCCCTGATCGACGTCTACCTCCCCGACCTCAAGTACATGGATGAGGATCTCGCCCTCCGCTTTTCCGATGGGCCCGGCTACCCCGAGGTCGCGACGCGCGCCCTCAAGGAGATGTTTCGGCAGAAGGAATCTTCGCTCCACCTCGGCGCAGACGGGCTCGCCCGCTCCGGCCTGATCCTCCGCCACCTCGTCCTCCCCGGGCAAGTCGAAAATAGCAAACGCTGCCTTCGCTTCATCGCCGAGGAGCTCTCCCCGGACGTCCACCTCTCCCTCCTCGCGCAGTACCATCCCACCCCCGCTGTCCGCTCTCACCCCGACCTGGGTCGCCCGCTCCGGCCGGAGGAGTACGAGGAAGTCCTCGATGAAGCAGAGCGCCTTGGATTCGAGCATGGCTGGACCCAGGAGCTTGCGAGCGCCGGGGAGTACCTCCCCGACTTCTCTTCACCGGATCCCTTCACGTAGCGAGCGCCCCCCACGCAAGACGACGCACCCCTTGCACGGACGGCACGGATAATGCTATCATGGGACGAGATCTCGAGAACCGGGGGCAAGAGGAATGTCGGGACACTCCAAGTGGGCGAACATCAAGTACCGCAAGGAAAGTCAGGACCGCAAGCGTTCGAACCTCTTCTCTAAGCTGATCAAGGAGATCACGCTCCAGGCGCGAAACGGCGAGCCCAACCCGGAGCTGAACCAAGGACTCGCTCAGGCCCTTGAGCGGGCGCGCGTCGCGAACCTTCCGAAAGACAACATGGAGCGTGCCATCAAGCGGGCGAGCGGAGGGGCGGACGGAGTCGCCTACGAGGAGATCGCCTACGAAGGATATGCGCCCGCGGGGGTGGCGGTCCTCGTGCGTGCGGTCACGGACAACCGGAACCGCGCCGCGGCGGCGATCCGCCACGTGTTCAGCAAGCACGGCGGGAACATGGCTTCGGCAGGGAGCGTGGCCTGGCTCTTCGAGCGGCGCGGCCTGGTCACGATCGACCAGGTGCCCGAAGGCGCTGACCACGACGAGTTTCTCATGTCCCTCATTGAGTTCGGCGCTCAAGAGATCAATGAAGAAGGAGGGCCGATCGAAATCTACTGCGCTCCGAGCGACTTTGGTTCTCTCAGCGAGAAGATCCGTGGGGCGGGGGTCACGCCGACCCGCGCCGAGCTGACCATGGTCCCGAAGAACACCGTGCGGGTGGAGGGACACAGCGCGGAGAAGGTCCTCAAGCTGATCAACGAGCTTGACGACAACGAGGACGTTCAAGAGGTGTTCGCCAACTTCGACATCCCCGACGAGGTCCTGGCAAAGATCGGCGGGGAGAGCTAGCTCCAAAGAGGAAAGGGGGTGTCCTGATGCGACGCGCCGGCTGGGTCGGAGCTTTCGTTTTTACGATCGTTTGTCTCTTTGCGTCCCTTCTTCTCGCCGAGACGATCGTCACGACGAGCGGGTCGGTCCTGCAAGGGCAGATTGAGTTTGGCATCCCGGCGGTGATCAGTGTCACGTCGTCCACGGGCGACATCTTCACCGTGCAGCGCGCGAACCTGAAGGCGATTCGCTTCCCCGCGCAGAGAGGGGAGCCGACCACTGTGGAGACGTTCGACGGGAACATCATCGCGGGCACGGTCGGCGGGATCCCCGAGGTCCTCGGCGTGCGGTCGGCGAGCGGGGACGTCCAATCCGTCAAGCTTTCTAGCATACAGGAGATTCGGTTCGAGCCGGTCGCGGCCGCGGTGGGCCCGACCCCCGCCTCCCCGGTTCCGGCGTTCGCGGGCCCAGCCGACGCCCTTGCCTCTCAGGTGAAGGACCTCTACGCCTCGAGCCGTTGGGGGTTCACGCTGGGAATCGACACGGGGTTCCAGCTCGGTGCGTCTACCTTGAACGGGTTCGGCTACCCCACGATGACGCTCGGTGTGAGCGTCGCCGCGCTTGGGCCGATCTGGCGGACGTACTTCATTCCCTCCCCGAAGAAGGTCGAGGCCACCGCGCGCGAGATCGCGCAGAAGAACGTGGGGATCACGCTGGATGACCTCGTCCTGGCAACGAAGGAGGAGCTCCCGGGGATCTTCCTCTACCTGAACGTCGGGGCAGGCTTCCTCAGCCTCGCTCAGATCGGTGCCGGCGGGATGTTCCGCATCGGCCCGAACTTCTACTTCGACCTTGGGCTCTCGTTTGACTTGTTCTGGGTGATCTGGCCGTCCATCGGGTTCGTGATCTTCTTCTAGGCGCCGAAGGAAGGAGGTAGTCGCACCATGGTGAAGAGACTTGTGGTGGCTCTGCTCATCGTCGGTGGTTTGGTATCGGCGCTCGGCTTGGGCGTCGGCGCGGCGGAGAATCGCGAGGCGTGGATCCCCGGCCTTGCCTCGTTCATCATCCCCGGCCTGGGGCAGCTCCTGAACGACCAGATGGAGAAGGCGATCGTGCACTTCTTGGTCGATGTCGCGATCAACGTCGGGGGATACTACCTGACGTGGATGGGGCCGTTCGGGTGGTACGGAGCCCCTGTCTGGGGGCTGGCTCACCTGGGGTGGGCGCTCTACAGCGGCTACGACGCCTACACCGTCGCCAAAGAGAGGGGCTTTTCCATCGGCCTGACCGAGGACGGCCTCACCCTCGCCTGGCACTTCTAGAAGAGGAAGAGGGCACAGAATAGACCCAAGAGAAGAACAACCTCGAGGACTCGGACAAGGCCCCGGCCGATGTCGGTCGGGGCTCTTTCTGTGTAGAGAAGGGTGTTCTCCACCCTCTCGATCTTTCCGCTCGCTGGATCGAGGTCGAGGCGGAGACGCCCCAAGGCGCGGCCGAAGGCGCCGGCCTGGACGATCAAGGTCTCCCCGACCCGGATCGGCTCCGGGGTCTCCTCGTGCGAGTGACCGGTGACGAAGAGGTCGACGCCGGGGACCGTCTGGGCGATGCGGCGCGCCTCGGCCACGGGAAGGTGTGCCAGGACAAGGACGAGGTCCGCCCTCCCTATTATCTCCTCGAGCGCTGCCGCGAGGGCTGCGGCCGGATCGGCGTAGCGCAGCCAAGGGAACTCGCCGTACGGAAGGTACTCCGCCGTGATGAGCCCGATCACGGCGACCCGCAGGCCGTCGCAGGAAACGATCGTGTAGGGCACGAAGGGCGCCCTCATTCCAGGGGAGGGGACGAGGTTCGCGCACAAGAGTGGGAACTCTGCCTGCGTGGAGAGCGCGGCGAGTCGCTCTGGGCCAAAGTACAAATCGTGATTCCCCAGAGCCATCGCCGTGTAGCCGACTCGATTCATCCAGGCGACCGTCTCCTCGGCTCCCCACACCGCCGTGCGGAGGAGGCGGAAGTCCTGCCACGTGTCACCCGCGTCGACGAGGAGGACGGGGCCACCCCCTCTTCGCTCCTGCGCGATCTGCCCTTCCAGGGCCTCTAGCCGGTCGAGTCGGGCGTGGAGGTCGTTCGTGTAGAGCACGGTGACTGGAGAAGAGAACGCAGAGACGCTGGCCAAGAGGACCCCCAGGACGAGGGGATAGCCCCGGTGCCTCACAGCGTCCCTCCCGCTCCGAGGACGAGGGCCCTGCGACGGAGAGAGGCGGACGCCCACCATCTCCCCTCCCAGGAAAAAAGGCGCAGTAAAGCGATGAACGAAGTCCGGCCCCCCTCGTCCTCGACTCCGACGAGAAGACTGAGCCGGTCGAGCGGGGAGAGGGCGAGGACCGCGCCCCGCCACCCTCCCTGGGCGAAGGTCCGCCCCCACTCGACACGGACCGGGCCGAGGTGGAGGCCGGCCGCGAAATCGACCCCCCGGGTTGCGAGGCCAAGAGCGACCTCGAGCGGGCCGAGGTCCTGGATGACAAGAGCGCGGACGCCCCAGGAGAACCCTCCCGGCGTCTCAACGGTCGCGAAGAGATCGATCCGCGCTCCGAGGGCGAGGCCGAGTCCGAGCGTCGCTCCGGCCGGCGAGAAGATAACCTCAACAGACGCTCGTCCTGGGTCCCCCAGGGTCGCCGCGGCCGGGAGGCCGAGAAAGACGGGGTGAGGGTAGGTCCAGGCCTCCACAGCCGGTGCCAGAAGGAAGAGGAGAAAGATAGCAAAGCGCACGCCACAGGGTAGCGCGGCTTCCCTGCGGCGGCAAGCGTTGATTTCACGATGCGCTATAGTCACAATCGGTTCGTGCTTCTAGAGAAGGTGCGTTCGACGATCGCTCGCTACGACATGATCGCGCCCGGCGAGGCCCTCCTCATCGCCGTCTCCGGCGGCGTCGACTCCGTCACGCTCCTTGACCTCCTCCACCGTCTCGCTCCCGAGCTTGGGTTGCGGCTCTTCATCGCCCATCTCGACCACGGCCTGCGCGGGGAGGAGGCGAGGGAGGACGCGCGGTCCGTGGAGCGGTTGGGAAGGGCGAAAGGGATCCCCGTGACGAGCGAGCGGGTGGACGTCGCCGCGATCGCCAAGGAGAGGCGCCTCACCCTAGAGGAGGCGGGACGCGAGGCGCGGCGGGCGTTCCTGGAGCGGACGGCCCGTGAGACAGGCGCCCACAGGATCGCCGTCGGCCACACGCGGGACGACCGCGCGGAGACGCTCCTCTTCCATCTCGTCCGCGGGACCGGGCCGACCGGCCTCATCGGGATCCGGCCGGTGAATCCACCGTACATCCGTCCCCTGATTGAGGCGACGCGGTCAGAGGTCGTGGCCTTCGCCCGCGCGCACGAGCTCTCCTGGCGCGAGGACTCGACGAACGAGGACCTCGCCTTCTCCCGTAACTTCATCCGCCGCGGGGCGATCCCCTTCCTTGAGCGGATGAACCCGCGCCTGGGCGAGGCGCTCGACCGAACGGCCGAGCTCCTCCGTGAGGAACGCGCCGCGCTCGACCTTCTCCTTGAACGGCCCTGGGAGGAGGTCCGCGCCGCGGAGGGGTCGGGGTGGGTGCGGCTCGACAGGAAGCGCTTGGCGAACCTCCCGTTGCCTCTGCACGGGCTCCTCCTGCGCCGGGGGATCCTGCGCGCTCGGGGGGACCTCTCCGGGGTCGAGAAGGTCCACGTGGATGCGTTGCGGGGCCTCGTCTCCTCCACGCGAGCGCACGGGGAGGTCGACCTCCCCGGCCTCCGCGGCCGCGTCCAAGGAGACGAGATCCTCCTCGAGTCTCTTCCGGTAGAAGAGGGAGCCCCGTATCGCTTTCCGGTCGACCTGGGGAGGACGGCGTTCCCGAGCCTCGATCTTCTACTTGAGCTTTCGCTTGCGCCGTGGGAGGGCCCCTTCGTCTCCCCAGTCGAGGGGGGCGAGGTCGCGGACGCGGATCACATCAGGTTCCCCCTTCACCTTCGTTCGCGCGAGCCGGGCGATCGGTTCTGGCCGCTTGGGATGAGGGAGACAAAGAGGCTCTCCGACTTCCTCTCAGACGAGTGCGTCCCGTTCTACGCGCGGGATTCCCACCCGCTTCTGTGCGACGAGGAGAAGATCGTGTGGGTGGTCGGGGTCCGCCTCTCTGAGGCCGTGCGGGTCACGGGTTCGACGAAGCGAGTCCTCACCCTGCGCGCGGAGGAGCTCCGATGATCACCCTCCTTGTCTTCCTGGGGACGATTCTCGTCCTCGTCGGGACGCACGAAGGGGGACACTTCCTTGCCTCTAAGCTCGCCGGTGTGTACGTGAAAGAGTTTGCGCTCGGGTTTGGCCCGAAGCTTCTCTCCTTCAAAAAGGGCGAGACGGTCTACTCGATCCGCGCCATCCCCTTCGGCGGCTATGTTCGCCTCGCCGGGGAGGACGGGAGCGAGGCGCCCGCAGGCGTCCCCGCCGACCGCCTCTTGTACAACCGCCCACCCCTCGCCCGGTTCCTGACGAGCCTCGCCGGGCCGGCCGCGAACCTCCTCATGACGCTCGTCGTCGCCCTCGTCGCCCTCTGGTCGATTGGAACCCCGATCTTGCAGGTCGCCGAGCTCGTCCCCGGCGGTCCGGCCTCCACCTCCCTCCGGCCGGGGGACCGCGTCCTCTCCATCTCTGGGCGCACAGTGTCGAACGGGGAGGACGTCTCTCGGCTCATCCAGGCCGCGGCCGGCGGCCCGGTTGAGTTCCGGATCCGCAGGGAAAGAGAGGTGGAAACCGTGACGATCGTCCCCGCGTTCGACGATGCGGAGGCGCGCTACCTCGTCGGCGCCTACTTCCTTCCGATCACGTTCACGAACGAGATCAAGACGGTCACCCCCGGGTCTTCACTCTCTTTGGCGGGCCTGAGAGCGGGGGACCGGATCGTCGCGATCGACGGGGAGGGGACGGCGACGGGTGTCGGGATCGTGAACCGCCTCGACCGACTCCTCCCTCTTGCATCCGTCTCTCTGCGCGTGGAACGGAAGGGCGAGGCGTTCGACGTCGCCGTCCCCGCGGTCAGCCTGACTGTGGATCGCCTCCTCGCCGGAGTCTCCTTCGCTGACCTTGGAGTAGAGAGCTGCCGGCCCGGGCTCCTCGCCGGACTCGTCCTCGGCGCGGGCCAGTTCGCCGAGCATTTCAACTTCATGGTCGGGGCGATCCAGGGGATCCTCAGCGGCCGCATCGCGGCGAGCGAGGCCGTCTCCGGGCCGATCGGGATCGCGCGTGTGCTTGGAGAGGGGGTCGCCCAAGGGCCATCCGTCTTCCTGCGCCTCTTCTCCTTCCTCAGCCTGAGCCTGGGCCTCTTCAACCTGATCCCCTTCCCGGCCTTGGATGGGAGCCGTGCCGCCTTTGCCCTGTACGAACTCATCCGCCGCCGGCGGATCCCGCCGGAGCGCGAGGGGATGATTCACGCGATCGGCTTCCTCATCCTGATCGGCCTGATGATCCTCGTCACCTATCAGGACATCCTGAAGCTCTTTCGATGAGGGAAATAGCTAAGGCGGCGAGTCCCTCGCTCTGGCCGAGGGCGCCCATCCTCTCGCTCGTGGTTGCCTTGAGGCCAATCCGCTCGGGCGAAAGGTGAAGGACGGGGGCGAGGGTCGCGCGCATCGCCGCGAAGTGCGGGACGAGCCGAGGCTCCTCCGCCACGACGGCGCAGTCCACGTTCACGACCCGATACTCCATGGCGGTGATCCGGTCCATCACTGCGGCGAGGATCTCAAGGCTCGAGATCCCGCGGGTCTTTGGGTCGGTGTCGGGGAAGTAGGTTCCGATGTCGCCCAGGCCCGCCGCGCCGAGGAGGGAGTCGCACAGGGCGTGGGTGAGGGCGTCCGCGTCCGAGTGGCCGAGGAGCCCACGGTCGTGCGGGACGCGGACTCCCCCGAGGACGAGGGGACCTCTTCCCCCGAAGCGGTGAAAGTCGATCCCCAGACCCACGCGCGTCTCGCTCATGCCCTGTCCCTTTCTAGGGCGCGGACGATCTCCGCGCTCGTGCCGGGAGCGAATCCGCGCCGGATGAGATAGGCGATCGTTCTGCGGAGGCGCGCCTCCCGCTCGAGCCCCTGCATCCGCTCGAGGCGCTCGCGCGCGAGGGAAAGGGCGACCCCCTTTTCCTCCTCCGCCGGGTAGTGCTCCTCCATCGTCGCGGCGATGACCTCCGGCGCGACCCCCTTCTCTCGCAGCTCCTTCGCGACCGCCCGGCGGGAGAGGGGGCGGTATTCGAGCCGGTCGGTCACCCAGAGGCGCGCGAAGACTTGATCGTTGAGGAGGCCCTCCTCCTCGGCGCGGCGGAGGACCCCCGCTACGACCTCCCGGGAGTATCCCGCCGCCACGAGCCGGCTCCGTGCCTCGGCGACCGTGCGCGGCCGGGCGCGCAGGAGGCGGATTAGGCTTGCCCAGGGATCACTTGGCGTGTCGTTTCTCCTCCTCCGCCTTCTCCGGGTTCTCCTGAAGAGGGAGGCCGGCCTGCTCGCGGATCGCTCGCTCGATCGCGTCCGCAACGTCGGGGTTCTCCTCCAAGAAGCGCGCGCTGTTCCCGATCCCCTGGCCGAGGCGTTTGTCGCCGAACGCGTACCACGAGCCGCTCCGGGAGATGGTGCCCACCTCCTCTCCGGTGTTCAGGAGGTCGCGCGAGCGGACGATCCCCTTCCCGTAGATCACGTCGAACTTCGCCTCCTTGAAGGGTGGGGCGACCTTGTTCTTCACCACGCGGGCGGTGACCGTCGTCCCGATCTGCTCTGTCCCCTCCTCGATCTTTCCCGACGGCCAGAGGTTGAGCCGGAGGGAGGCGTAGAACTTGAGGGCGCGGCCTCCTGAGGTGGTCGTCGTCGGGCCGAAGCTCGTCCCGCCGATCACGGAGCGGAGCTGGTTCGTGAAGACGACGATCGTCTTCGACTGCGCGATCGCGCCGGAGAGCTTGCGCATCGCCTGGCTCATCAGGCGCGCCTGGAGGCCGACCTGCGATTCGCCCATCTGCCCCTCGATCTCAGCCATCGGGACGAGGGCGGCGACAGAATCGATGACGATGATGTCGATTGCCCCGCTGCGGGTCAGCTGTTCGGTGATCTCGAGGGCCTGCTCTCCGGAGTTGGGCTGGGAGAGGAGGATGTGGTCAAGATCGACGCCGAGGGCGCGGGTGTAGTTGGGATCGAGGGCGTGCTCCGCGTCGATGAACGCGGCGGTCCCGTCGCGCTTCTGCACCTCGGCGATCATGTGCAAGGCGACCGTCGTCTTCCCGCTCGACTCCGAACCGAAGACCTCCACGATCCTCCCCCGCGGGATCCCGCCCACGCCGAGGGCGATGTCCAGGGCGAGGGAGCCACTGGGGACGGTTTCCACTTGGAGCACTTGGGCTCCGTCCCCAAGCCACATGATCGCGCCTTCCCCGTAGGCCTTCTTGATCTGTTTCAGCGTGCTCTCGAGTACCTCTTGTTTGCCCATGGCTTTGTCCCCCTCATGTCTTGGACTTCTTTCTATTCTAGACCCCGCTTGGGAGAAGGTCAAAATCTCCTTCGCTTTGAGAGCGCAGCGCGCTCATTCCTCGACCGTGACCTTGATGTCGTCAAAGTAGGCGCTAGAGGCCTCGGTGTGGCTCTCGTCTCCCAGGACGATCAACCAGCCCTCCCCTTCCCCGGGCGGGGTGGGGAGCTTGCCAGAGGCGTACAGGACGTCGTCGACGTACAGGCTGTACTCGTCGCTCGAGAAGGAGAACGCATAGGTGTGCCACAGGTAGACCCCAGGCTGGAATGGAACCAGGTGGGTCTCCTCACCCCCATGGCCGTCGGGGACGCGGAGGGTGGAGCCACCGCCTGCACTCGTGTAGACGAAGTAGGGGAGGGCCCCCGTGGTCGAGTCGAGGGACGTCCTCGCCGGGAAGAGGAAGAAGGTGTGCGCGTCCTGGGTATGGGCCGTCATCACCGCGAAGGAGAAGACGAGACGCTGGCCGTCCCGCAGCGGGGGGAGGGTCACGGCCGCGCTCCGGCGATGCCAGCGGTCGATCCCACTCGCGATGTGCAGGACGAAGCCGTGGAGTCCGGTGAGGTTCTCGATGGTTCCCTCACCGGCGCTCGCCCAGGCCGGGTCGAGGGAAAAGCGAGCGAGGGAGGCAGTCCCCTTCGCGAAGTCCTCGAAGAAGAGTTCGCGCCCGCTGCGCAGGTAGACCACGACCTCGCCTGTCGTCTTCCCGGTTCGACCTTCCGCGTCCCTCACGCGCAGGGTCACCCCGTAGCGCCCCGCCTGCGCGTACGTATGATCGACCTCCCCGCCAGCGGCGGTCTCCCCGTCGCCGAAGTCCCACCGGTAGGAGACGATCGCTTGGTCGCTTGATGCCGAGGAAGCATCGAAGCGCGCGCCCTCGCCTGCGTAGAGGACGAGTGGGCGCACCTCGAAGCGCGCCACCGGGCCGGCCTCAAGAAAAGCGCAACCGCCGAGCAAGAGGCCGATCAACCCGATTCCCAACGCGCCCTTCAACCCATCTCTCTTTCTCATCGCGTTATCCCACCACAATCAATCGATCCCGCGGAAAGCCAGTCAGCACGTCTCTTCCTCCTTCCGTGACCAAGACGAGGTCCTCGATCCGCACCCCGCCGTAGCCCGGGAGATAGACCCCCGGCTCGACCGTGACCACCATCCCCGCTTCGAGCGTCTCCGTGTCGCGTGGGGAGAGGTGCGGCCCCTCGTGGACCTCGAGCCCGACCCCGTGCCCGAGGCCGTGGCCGAAGTGGTTCCCGTGGCCGGCCGCGGCGATCACGTTCCGCGCCGCCGCGTCGACCTCCTTCGCGGTGGCTCCTGCCCGGATCGCCGCGACTCCGGCGCGGTTCGCAGCGAGGACGAGCCGGTAGAGCTCCTGTGCCTCTTTCGACGCCTTCCCCACGGCGAATACGCGCGTCAGGTCACAACAGTAGCCGCCGAGGCGAGCGCCGATGTCGACGAGGAGGAGGTCCCCCGACTCAAGCGGCCTCCGCCCGGGGCGATAGTGCGGGAGGGCGCTGTTCTCCCCTGCGGCGACGATCAGATCAAAGGCGACCTTCTGTGCTCCTCTCTTCCGGATCCGCCACTCAAGATCCAGGGCGAGCTCCTCCTCGGTCATCCCCACGCGAATCGTGCCCAGGAGCTCATCCAGCGCGGCCTCTGTCAGGGCGGTTGCCTTGCGGATCCGCGCGACCTCTTCCCTGTCCTTGACCGCGCGCAGCCGTGCCACTGGGTCCTCGAGCGAGACGAGCCTCAAGGAACGCCGGCGCCGCAGCTTCTCCACCCAATAGTGGCTCGTCCGCCGCGACGCGAAAGCGACTCGGCAGATCCCTCTTGCCTTCACGGCGGCCGCCACCGCGGCGACGTACTCCCCTTTTACGGGCGAGAGGGGAAGATCGGGGACCTCTCGCCCCGCCTGTTCCGTGTAGCGCGAATCAGTGAGGAGGAGAGGCTCTTTGGAGGACAAAAGGAGCGCCCCCTCCCCCGTGAAGCCAGTTAGGTAGCGAAGGCTCGGCTCGTCAGAACCCTCGAGGTTGACGACGAGGAAGGCGTCCGCGTCGAGTTCTCTCATCAAGGCCGCTCGCCGTTTGTCGTAGGTACTCATCCCTCTCCTTTCCCGCCCCTCACACCTCGTTCCGAAGGCGAGGCGCTCGGATGATACCCCCTCGCAGGGGCCTTGCCAATCGCCGATCCCGTCACTACAATCGCCTTCTCATGACCGGACTTGAGTCATTACATCGGAGGATCGCCGAGGTGGAGTCTCGCCTGGAAGAGAAGCTCCAGGGCCTCGCCGCTCCAGAAGCCCTCGAGGCGTTTCGGGTCGAGTTCCTCGGGCGCAAGGGCCGCCTGGCAGCGCTCTTCAAGGAGATCGGGGCCCTCGCGCCCGACGAGCGAGCCCAGGCGGGGCAGCTCCTAAACGCCCTGAAGGAGAGGGCGACTACCGCGTTTGCCGATCGCCGCGAGGCCCTGGAGAGGGCGCTCCTCGCCGAGCGGGCTGCCGGGGAGAGGGTCGACCTCACCCTCCCCGGCGTCTACCACCGCCTGGGGCACCTCCACCTCCTCACCCAGGTGCAACAGGAGATCGAGTCGATCTTCCTGCGCATGGGGTTCGACGTCGCGACCGGCCCGGAGGTGGAGACCGAGTACTACAACTTCGAGGCGCTGAACATCCCGGCGCATCACCCGGCTCGAGACGAGTGGGACTCCTTCTACATCGATGACTCTCACCTCCTCCGCGCGCACACCTCGCCGGTCCAGGTCCGCGTGATGGAGCGGACGCCCCCGCCGGTGCGAATCGTCTGTCCCGGCCGCTGCTACCGCCGCGACAGCCAGGACGCCACCCACTCCCCGGTCTTCCACCAGGTCGAACTCTTGTGGGTCGAGGAGGGCCTCTCACTCGCTAACCTGAAGTGCGTGATCGAGCTCTTCGTGCGCGAGTTCTTCGGGGAGGGCTACGAGATGCGTCTGTCCGGCGACTTCTTCCCCTTCACCGAGCCCTCGGTGCAGGTGCACATGCGCGCCCGCGGTTCCCAGACTTGGCTTGAGCTCGGAGGGGCGGGGATGGTGAACCCGGCCGTCCTCGCCGGAGTCGGCTACGACCCGGAACGCGTGACCGGCTTCGCCTTCGGCTTTGGGATTGAGCGGATGGCGATGCTCCGCCATGGGATCGGCGACATCCGTACGTTCCTTGCGAACGACCTTCGCTTCATCACCCAGTTCTAGACGGCTTTTTAGCGTGGGTCAGCGCGCCGCACGGAAGACGAGGCAGGCGTTCTGGCCGCCAAAGCCGAATGAGTTTGAAAGGGCGGTCTCGATCGAAATCGCTACGGACTGAGGCGTGTAGTCGAGGTCGCATTCGGGATCGGGGTGTTCGTAGTTCAACGTCGCAGGGATGAAGCCGCGTTCCATGGAGAGGAGGGTGGCGATCGCCTCGACCCCGCCGGCCGCGCCGAGAAGGTGGCCGATCTGGGACTTGGTGGAGCTGATCTTCACTCGATGGGCCGCCTCCCCGAGCGCCGCTTTGATCGCCGCCGTCTCCGCGCGGTCGTTGAGCGGGGTCGCGGTCCCGTGGGCGTTGATGTAGTCGATCGCGCTCGGTTCGAGATTCGCCCGGCGGAGGGCGAGGGCCATCGCCTGGGCCGCCCCGCGGCCGTCCTCGTGGGGAGCCGTGATGTGGAAGGCGTCCGCGGTCATCCCGAACCCACTGAGCTCGGCGTAGACGTGCGCCCCCCGGCTGAGGGCGCGCTCGTGCTCCTCCAGGATGAGGACCCCCGCCCCCTCTCCCATGACGAAGCCGTCTCGATCACGCTCGAACGGCCGCGACGCCCTGGTCGGCTCGTCGTTGCGGCGAGAGAGGGCGCCCATCTGGGCGAAGCCGGCGTAGGCAATTCGCAAGAGGACGGCCTCCGAGCCGCCGGCGACCGCGCAGTCCATGAACCCAGACCGGACGAGCTCCCCGGCGATTCCGATCGCGTGCGCCGCGCTGGCGCAGGCGGAGACGACACCGAAGTTCGGTCCCTCAAGGTCGTACTCGATCGCGATCTGGCCAGCGATCGCGTTCGGCATCAGCCGGGGCACGAAGAGGGGACTCACCCGCCGCGGTCCGCTCTTCGAAAGGAGGGCGAAGTTCTCCGCCATCGTGTCGAGCCCGCCGATCCCCGTCCCGACCACGACGCCCACCCGGTCGGGATGGAGATCACCCCGTTCAATGCCCGCGTCGGCAAGGGCGAGACCGGTTGCGGCGAGGGCGAAGTGGGTCGCGCGGTCGGTGCGGTGCGCGACCTTCTTATCCATGTACGCGAGGGGGTCAAAGCCATCGACCGGAGCGCCGATCCGGACGTCGATCCCTTCCAGATCGACCCGGTCATCGACTCGACGCACCCCGCTTCGGGAAGCCCTAAGGGCCTCCCAGAACGCGTCCTTGCCGATCCCGATCGGTGTGATCGGTCCGAGGCCTGTGATGACGACTCGCCTAGGCGGCATGGCGTTCCCGCGCACGTTCCTGCGCTCGCAGGTAAGCGAGTTCCCGCAGGAGGGACGCTTTCTCCTCCGTTTGGGCAAGCAGGGCTTCGATCTTTGGTATTCTCGCCTTCACCGTGGGGAGATCGACCTCCGCGGCGGCGACCGCCGTGTCGGCAAGGACGGCGACTCGGTTCTCCCGCACGTGAAGGAGTCCGCCGTGGAGGACGAAGACCCGCTCACCCGTGCTCGTCTTGATGCGCAAGGGACCGGGGTCAAGCGCGGCGAGAAGAGGTGCGTGACGGGCCATCACGGCGAAGTCCCCCCGCGCGCCGTGCGCCATGACCATCACCGCGTCCCCGTCGAACAACGTCCGCTCCGCCGATCGCACTTGGCAGTGCATGATCCCCCTCCTCTCTGTTGCAGACTATAGGAAGCCAAGACAGTTCCTTCAAGGGGCTATTCAGGCGCCCCCTCCAGGATCGCCAGGCTCTTACTTGAGCCGATCCGGTTCGCCCCGGCCTCGACCATCGCTAGGGCCGTCGCGTAGTCGCGGATCCCGCCGGAGGCCTTCACGCCCATCCCCGTCCCCACGGTGCGCCGCAGAAGCGCCACGTCCTCCACGGTCGCCCCTCCCGGCCCGAAGCCGGTCGAGGTCTTGACGAAATCCGCCCCTGCTGCCTTGGCGAGGATCGCCCCCGCGATCTTCTCATCTTTCTCGAGGAGCGCGGTCTCGAGGATCACCTTGACGAGGACGGGTCGAGGGGCCTTCGCCGCTGCGGCGCAGACGCCGCGGATATCGGCAAGGACGGTCGCGTAGTCCCCCTCTTTGAGGGCGGCGACGTTTTGGACCATGTCCAGTTCGTCGGCCCCATCGGCGATTGCCTTCTGGGCCTCGAACGCCTTCACGTCGCTTGCGCTCATCCCGTGCGGGAAGCCGATGGTGACGCACACCTTGACCCCCGATTCCTTGAGGAGCGTGTGGGCGAGGTGGGCGTGGCACGGGTTGAGCGCGACGGAGGCGAAACCGTACTTCTTCGCCTCCTGGCACCACCGCGCTACCTCCTCCTTGGAGGCCGTCGGTCCAAGGAGGGTGTGATCGATCAACTTGACGAGTTCTCTCTTGCGCATGATTCCTCCGTCTTTCCCTCTCGCGTTCGCTAGGACGCCCGCTTCTGGAAGACCTCCCTCCCCGCGCGCTCGAGGAGGTGAAAGCTGCGTCCCGCCTCGTGCAAGAACCCCGAGACAATGTACCCGCACGCGAGGAGGCGCTCGAAGCACTCGCGCGTCTTGAGGCGCCAGTCGCACGCGAGGTCTGGATCGAGTCGGCGCAGGGAGTCGAGATCCGCCGGGATCTCCACGAGGACAATCTCACCGCGCGGGGCGCTCGTGAACCCAAGCAGCCGCCGCGCTCCGCTCCGTTCAGTGAGGCCGGTCCGCGTCACCACCTCCATCCGGTCCAGGCCGAGGTGGAAGTGATGCGGGAGCTCTCGGCGGTCTAGAACGGCGGCGACGCGCGGGGAGTCAATCCACCATTCGACCGCGAGCCGGTCCGTGGCCAGGCCAGGGCTCATTCTGTCGGTCCTCTCTCCGTACAGGTTGCGTTCGTACGCGACGGCGATCGCCCCCAGCTTGTTGAAGGCAATGTGCGCTTCGACGCTCCGCAACGGGTCGATCGCCCAGGTCACGACCCTCACTCCCTCCTCCCGACATTCCTTGCGTTCTCTTGCCCGCAACTGGTAGCCGATCCCGCGGTTTCGCGCCTCGCGGGCGACTCCGTGCACCAGGGTCAACCGGCCGGGATTCCCCTCGTAGCGGGCAACGAGGTCGACTAGGCACCCCCAGAGGTGGGGCCGCTCGAACTCGTTTGTGTAGGCTCCGAGGACGAGTCCGCCGCTCCGGCCAAGTGAGACGAGGAGCGGCACACTAAGGACCTCCCGCTCCTCGTGGTCGCTCATCTCCCGCTGGAGGCGCTCGCAGGCGGCGAGCGCCTCGCAGGAGGTCAACCGCTCAATAGAGATACTCGTCCGCCCGGTCGTCATGGCTGGCGCGCTTGTCGGCGTACATCTTTCGGTCGACGTCTTCCAGGATCTCCTCGAGAGAGCGCGGGTCGTGCGGCGTCCGCGTGTAGATCCCGATGCTCAAGCCGATGGTGACCCCCCCGAGGTGAAGCTTCTCGGGAATCCTCGCGATTCGCTTCTTCAGGCGCTTGGCGACCCGCAGGCACTCCCCGTCGGTCTCCGGCATGATGACGAGGAACTCGTCGCCGCCGTAGCGGATCACCCGGTCGCTTGCGCGCACGTTCTCGCCGAGGAATCCCGCCACCGCGCGGAGGACCTCGTCCCCTTTCAGGTGGCCGAGTCGGTTGTTCACCGCCCGGAAGCCATCGACGTCGATCATCATTAGGGAGACGGGGTGGTCGTAGCGGTCCGCTCGCTTCAGCTCTGCGCCGATCACGGCGTTGAAGTACTGCCGATTGTACAGGCCGGTCAGTGGGTCGAGGACGGCTTGTCGCCGCAGGCCGTCCTGGGAGTTGAGATTGGAGAGAGCGATCGCCATCTCGTTCGCCACGGCCTCCATGAGCTGCTGGTCCTCCTCGTCGAAGAAGCCGGGACGCGGGCTCTCGACGTTCAGCACGCCGAGAAGCTTCCCGGCGAGGGCCATCGGGACCGCGAGCTCGGAGCGAATCCCCTCGAACCCAGCAACGTACGCAGGATCGGCCGCTACGTCGTTCACCAGCGCGTAGCGACGGGTGGCCGCGACGCGGCCGACGATCCCCTCCGTGAACGGGATCCTCGTGCCCTCGGTCACGGTCTGACCTTCTCGCGGGCTTCTCACTCCGCGGATAACGAGCTCGGTCCCCTCGCATAGGAGTACCGCGCCGTGCTCCACGCCGTAGTGGTCGCCGAGGAAGGAGAGCGTGCTCGAGATGAGCTGATCTTGGGACGTCGCCTCCGCCAACTGCTGGCCGAGGAGGTAGATGCGGGTGAGGGACTCCCTCCGCCTGACGTTCGAGATCGCGACGGAGAGCTGGCTCGCGAGCGACGTCAGGATCTCGACGTCTTGGGCTCCAAACGCACCAACCCGACCGCTCTCGGCGTTGATCACCCCAAGGGTTCCCTTCCGCCCGAGGATGGGGACCGCGATCTCCGAGAGGACGGCGTCCCGCGCGCGCTGGTAGCGGAGCTCCCGGCGCACGTCCGGAATGAGGAGTAGCTCTTGATGCTCAACAACCCAGCGGATGGCACCCGTCTGGAGAAGGGGAACGCGCGTGTTCTTCTCCGGAAGCGCGGCCTGCGCGAAGACGTCCTGGCACGCGATTCCCTGCAGCACAAGGTTCGCACCTTCGACCAGCCAGACCTCGGAGAAGTCGTAGTCCATGTCGTCCCGCAGGCGTTTGGCGGCGAGCTCGCACAGGATCTCGATCTCGCTCGCCTGAGAGAGCTCGCGGCCAAACTGGGAGAGGCCGTGTAGACGCTCTTTCTGGCGCTCCAGCTGCTTGAGCTTGTGCACGCGTTCCACGGCCAACGCCGCGAAGTTCGCGAGATACGCGACCGGTTCGATCGACTCGACCGTCGGCGCGCTCTGGTCGATCGGGTCGTCCACGGAGATGTGCCCGATGATCCCAGTCTCTCCTCGGAGCGGGATGAACAGGTAGTCGTCCTTGTGCCAGCCCTCGAGGGTGACCCGCCCACTGACCCCGAGGTCCTCGCTCCAGGGGACCTGGTCGTGAGGGATGTAGTAGGCCGCTCCGAGCCTGAACCGATCGGAGAAGGCCATCCGCCGCTCCTCGGGAGACAGCCCTTCGCCGGCATGGAGCCTCTCTTCCTCCTCGGGGGAGAGCCCCGCGGCGAGTCGCTTGTAGACTCGACCGTCGAGCGGATCGGGACAGGAGAGGTCGTACAGGGAGACGGCCGCGCGCTGGAACCCGCTGTGCCCCGTGATCGCCTCCAGGGCGAGCCGGAGGATCCGGTCGATGTCCCGTTCGGCGAGGATCACCTCCGTCAGGGCGAGGACGGTAGAGTGAAGCCGAGCGAGCCGCATCTCCACCGTGACGTCGCGCAGGGTTCCCGCAATGAGGCCCCCTTCCGCTGTGGGAACGAGCTCGGACTCCACCCGCGCCTCGAACGTCCCACCGCCTTTCTTGAAGAAGGTGTACGCGTTGACGCCCTGGGAGGACTCCCCCTGCATCTTCGCGCGCATGTTCCTCGCGAGCTTCTCCCGGTCGGACGGGACCACGAACTCCGTGGGAGAGTGGCCGAGGAGGTCTGCTGCGCTGTAGCCGCTCAAGTTGAGGAGGAAGCGGTTCACATAGCTGAAGCGGCCCTCCAGAAGCTCAAAAACCCCGATGGGGGCGCGGTTGACCAGCCGCTCGCAGCGCGTCCGTCCCTGGTCAAGCTCCTGCCGGGAGCCTCCCGCCCTTTCGTTCATCCGCTCACCGGGCCAAGCGAGGCCCCTTCCCCCGCCAGCCGCTCGATCTTCTCCTTGTCCTTGGTCCACCCCTTGACCACCTTCGCCTGCAGGTCGAGGAAGACGCGAGTCCCCAAGAGAGATTCGATGTCGGCCCTGGCTTCGGTTCCGATCTGTTTGATCATACTCGCTCCGCTGCCAATGATTATAGCTTTCTGCGACTCCTTTTCCACGATGGCGTCAGCGCGGATCTCGAGGAGCCCGTCCTCCCGAACGGTCATCCACTTCACCTCTACCGCGGTCGCATACGGAATCTCCTGTGCGGTGTGTTGGATGATTTTCTCGCGGATGAGCTCTCCGACCAAGAACTCCTCCGAACGATCCACCCGGACTCCAGGAGGGAAGTGCGGTCGCCCCGCCGGGAGGTGTGCGGTGATCGTGGAGAGCGCCTCATCGCGGTTCGTCCCCCGTGTGGCCGAGATCGGAACGAGTTCGGCGAAGAGCCCCGTCGCGTCGTAGGCGAGGAGCGTCTCCTCCAGATCGTTCCCGCGCGCGAGGTCGATCTTGTTCACGAGGAGGATCGTCGGTCGGTCCGGCCGCGTGACTCGCGCGAGGAGGAGCCGCTCGTACTCGCTCACCGTTCGCCACGGCTCGACCATGTACACGAGGAGGTCGAGCCCGCGCAGGGCGCGGAACGCCTCGCGCAGGATGTGGCGGCCGAGCCGATTCCGCGGCCGGTGCAAGCCCGGTGTGTCGACGAAGACGACCTGGGCTTCTTCCGTAGTGTAGATGCAGCATACCCGGTTCCGCGTCGTCTGCGGCTTGGGGGAGGTGATGAGGAGCTTTGTGCCCATGATCGCGTTTAGGAACGTCGACTTCCCGACGTTCGTCTGCCCAAGGACCCCCACGAATCCCGACCTAAACGAGTGCATCGATGATCTCTCCCCGAGCGACCGCCCTCGCCAGCCGCTCGATGTCCGGGGCGGGGGGACGGTCGCCGTCGACGGAGGAGACGAGCTCGCGCACTCGCTCGTAGGCCTTTCGCGTCTTTTGGGCCATCTTGTCTCTTTGCCGAAAGTCGAGGGCCTGCGCCGCGCAGAGGAACTCGATCGCGATCACCCGCTCCAGGTTGTCGAGGACGGTAAGCGCCTTCCGCGCCGAGATCGAGGCTAGGCTGTTGTGATCCTCCTTCCCGCCCGAGGTGGGGATCGAATCGACGAGCGCGGGGTGGGAAAGGATCTTGTTCTCGCTCACGAGAGAGGCCGCCGTGTACTGGGTGAGCATGAGGCCGGAGTGAAGTCCCGCCTCGCGGGCGAGGAAGAGGGGGAGGCCGCGGCCAGGGCTCGTCAGGAGCCGGTCGATCCGCCGTTCGGCGATCGCTCCCACCTCGGCGAGCGCGATCGTGGCCATCTCCAGGGCGAGCCCGAGGATCTCCCCATGGAAGTTCCCCCCGGAGAGGACTTGACCGTCCGCAAAGACGAGCGGGTTGTCTGTCGACGCGTTCACTTCGATCTCAAGCTTCGCCTTGAGGAACGAGAGGGCCTCGACCGCGGGGCCGAGGACCTGGGGGATGCAGCGGAGAGAGTAGGGGTCCTGCACATCGTCCTCGGTCGTGTCGAGGAGGCCGCTTCCAGAAAGGAGTTCGCGCAGCCGACGGGCGACCTCCACCTGCCCCGGGTGGGGGCGAGCGAGGTGGAGGCGCTCCGCGAGGGGCGCGGAGAAGGCGCAAAGCGCCTCGAGGGAGAGGGCGGCGGCGAGGAACGCGTTTTGCAGCAGGCGTTCCCCACGCGCGAATGCAAGGTACCCAAGCCCGCTCATGCACTGCGTCCCGTTGAGGAGGGCAAGCCCTTCTTTGGGGAGGAGCTCAAGCGGCTCGCGGCCGATCCGGGTGAGAGCTTCCCTCCCATCGATCCTCGTCCCGTCGTGAACAGCCTCCCCCTCTCCCAAGAGGACCAGGGCAAGGTGCGCGAGAGGCGCGAGGTCTCCGGAGGAACCGACCGACCCTTGAGCCGGGATGACCGGGTGGACGCGGTGATTGAGAAGGTCGATCAGGTAATCGATGACCGCCATGCGGATCCCTGAGTTTCCCTTGAGGAGCGAGTTGATGCGGAAGAGGAGGATCGCCCGCACGGCCACTCCCGGAAGGGGCTCGCCGACGCCCGCCGCGTGGGAGAGGACAACGTTGCGCTGCAACTCATGGAGGCGTCGAGAGGAGATCGATCGCGTGCTCAACCGGCCAAACCCGGTATTGATCCCGTACACGGGCTTCTCGGCGGAGACGATCTCCATCACGGCGCGCTGCGAGCGTCCGACCTCCTCTCGCGTCGCCGCGCTCACGGTGACCTCTTCCCCCGCGAAGACCACCCGGGCCGCCTCGGCCAAGGAGAGTGCACTGCCGTTTAGCTCGATCATCGCCCCCCTCTGCTCCGGGGAGTATAGCTTGCGGAAAGATGCGTTGTAAAGCCTCCCACTCCTCACTATACTCGGTCGGGCGACCGCGGATGAATACCCTTGTTACCAACATCGGACAGCTCGTCACCCCTCGCGGCAGAGGACCGGTCGGAGGCGGGTGCATGAACGACCTCACCGTGTACCACGGGGTCGACCTCCTGATTGAAGGGGAGAAAGTGACTAAGCTTGCCCCAAAGATCCGCGCTCCCGCCGTCGAACGGACGGTCGATGCCGCCGGCGGGGTCGTCCTTCCGGGCCTCGTCGATTCTCACACACACGCGGTCTTCCGCGGGACGCGCGAAGAGGAGTTCCTCGCTCGTCTTCAAGGGGCCCCCTACGATGGTGGAGGGATCCTCTCCACTGTGCGGAGCGTCGCCCAAGCGACCGAAGGGGACCTTGTGGGAGCCGCCCGCCCACACCTTGAGAACATGCTCGCAAGCGGGACGACCACGGTCGAGATCAAGAGCGGGTACGGATTGAGCCTGGAGGGCGAGACGAAGCTCCTCGCCGCCATTCGACAATTGCGGCGGACCTCGCCCCTGCGCCTCGTTCCCACCTTCCTTGGCGCGCACACCTTCCCCGAAGGGGTGAGGCGGGATGACTACATCTCCACCCTCATCACCCAGATGATCCCTGTCGTGCGGCGCAGGCGCCTCGCTCAGTTCTGCGATGTCTTCTGCGACCGCGATTTTTACACCCTCGCTGAGACACGCACCATCCTGCGCGCCGCCCGCGGCGCTGGCCTGAAGCTCAAGGTGCACGCTGACGAGCTCGCTCCAGTCGGCGGTGCTGAGCTCGCCGCCGAGCTCGAGGCGACCTCCGCCGACCACCTCCTGAAGACAAGCGAGAAGGGGATGAACGCCCTGAAGCAGGCGGGGGTCATCCCGGTCCTCCTCCCCGGGACGGCGTTCACGCTCGGAGTCGACTACGCTCCGGCGCGGCGGATGATCGAGCTCGGGCTCCCGGTCGCCCTCGCGACCGACTTCAACCCCGGTACGTGCCTCATCTACTCTATGCTCACGATCATCGGCCTTGCCGTCATGAAGATGGGCCTCTCCGTGGAGGAAGCGATCACGGCCGCGACCCTCAACGCGGCCTGCGCCCTCGATCTCGCGGAGGAGATCGGGTCCCTGGAGGAGGGGAAGGCGGCCGACCTCGTCGTCTTGGAGCTCGACACCTATCGGCAGATTCCCTACTTCTTCGGGCACAACCCGGTGCGCCTCGTGATCTCGGGCGGCAAGGTCGTCCACGAGCGTCGAGCATGAAGGTCTCGGCCTACGCGAAGTTGAACCTCGCCCTGAGAGTCCTCGGCCGACGTCCGGACGGGTTCCACAAGCTCGATTCCCTTGTCCAGACGATCGACCTCGCCGACACGATCGCGGTGGAGAAGACGGACGCGGGGCTCGAGTTCGAGAGCGACCTGGGGCTCCCGTTGGAGGAGGACCTCGCCGGCCAGGCCGCGGCGCTCCTCCTAACGGAGAAGGGACGGCGCCACGGGATCCGGGTAGCGGTGAAGAAGGGGATCCCTCTCGGGGCCGGCCTGGGTGGTGGATCGAGCGACGCCGCGGCCGTCCTGTGGGCAGCCGATCGGCTCCTTCCCCCGCCCCTTCCGGCGGAGAGGCTTGCGGCGCTCGCCGAGCGCCTCGGCGCGGATGTCCCTCTCTTCCTCACGGGAGGCCGGGTGCGGATCTCGGGGAGGGGAGAGCGAGTCGTCCCCGTTTCCGCGCCGCGCGCTGAACACTTCCTCGTCCTCGTCCCCCCCATTCGCTCTCACACGGCCGAGGTCTACGCCCGCTTTGACCACTTGAGGTCGGCCCCGCCGTCTCATGCTGCAACGCTGGACCTGGGCGCAAACGACCTCGAGGAGGCGGCGCTCCATCTCTATCCTCTTCTCTCGCCCTATCGCCGCGCGATCGAGACTCTGGGTGGTCGGTACTGCGGAATGAGCGGGAGCGGGTCCGCCTTCTACGCCGCATTCTTTGGCAAAGATGCGGCAGAGGTGGCTCGGGAGAGGCTCACTCCTTCCTTCCCGGAGGCCCGGATCTACGTCTGCGCGCCGACCGACTGTGGGCATCGCGTAGAGGAGGGTGTCGATGCAGATCGCGATTGATGGGCCGGCTGCAGCCGGGAAGACGAGCCTCGGCCGGGCCCTTGCGCGACGCTTTTGCTGTCTCTTTGTCGAGACGGGAAGGATGTACCGCGCCGTGGCCCTCGGCCTCGACCGCGGCCTCGCTCTCGAAGAGATCGACATCGCTCTCGACGAGCGGGGGCGCTTCCTCCTGAACGGGGAGGACGTCACCGATCTCCTGCACACCCCCCGCCTCGACGAGGGCTCTTCCCGAATCGCGACGCGCCCCGAGGTGCGGGAGAGGCTCGTTGCCCTACAGCGAAGGATCGCGGAGGGACGCGATGTGGTGATGGAGGGACGAGACATCGGGACGGTCGTCCTGCCGCGAGCCGACGTGAAGATCTTCCTCAAGGCAAGCCCACAGGAGCGCGCCCGGCGGAGGGCGAAAGAGCGCAACATGCCCGATCTTTCGGCGACCCTGACCGACCTCGTGATCCGCGACGAGCGCGACCAGACCCGCCAGATTGCTCCCTTGAACCCCGCTTGTGATGCGATTATAATCGACACCGATCGAAAGAGCCTCACTGAGATCATTTCCGAGGCTCAAGACCTGGTCAAGGAGCGGTTGGGGAAACGGTGACGCGCCGGCTCAAGGAAGCTTTCAAAGCGACTTTTTATGCCTTGTTGGTATTTTTCCTCCGCGTCGTGACGAAGATTCTGTTCCGCCTGCGGGTGAGGGGACGGGAGAGAGTGCAGCAAGGGGGGAGCTACATCGCAGTCGCGCGGCACCGTAGCTACTGGGACATCCCGCTCCTCGCTGTCGCCTTCGGCTGGAAGAACCGCATCCACTTCATCGCCCGCAGGGGGCTGATGCGCAATCCGTTGTTCAATGTTCTCATCCGACTCTACGCCACGGCGATCGACCGGGAGAACTTCACCAAGGGCGACTTCCGCCGCATGCTCGAGTCGATCCGACGGGAGCGACTGATCGGAGTCTTCCCGGAGGGGACGACGCGTCGCGCGGTCGACGCCAAGGCCGGGGCGATTCACTTCGCGAGGCTGACAGGGAAGGAACTCCTCCCCGTGAACATCGGGGCGGTCGGCCCCTATCCCCCGCGCTACCCGTTTCGCTTCCCGCGGATCACGATCTCCATCGGTCACCCGTTCGCCGCCTCCGAGCTCGAAGAAGGAGAAGCGACGAGCACGAGCCGCGCCGAACGGTATCACTTCCTCGGCGAGCGGCTGATGCGGCGGGTCGACGCCGCGTGAGGCGCAAGGAGGGCGATATCGGATAGAATCGCGCAGTTTGAAGAGCCCGACCCCGAGATGCAAGGGGAAGGGGAACCCACTCACTAGGCGGTCTTACGTATGGAAAAGAAGATCAAGATGCAGGATGCCTTCTCCGAGAGCGATGTCAAGTCGTACAGCCGGGGGGACACGATCACCGGGACGGTCGTCCAGGTGAACGAGAACGAGATCCTCGTTGACATTGGGTACAAGTCCGAGGGGGTCCTTCCAGTGAGCGAACTCTCTCCCTTCCGCGAGGATGGAAAGATCGAAGAGGGAGAGGAGATCGAGGTGCTCGTCACCTACATCGACGAGGAGAAGGGGACGGTCTATGCTTCGGAGAAGCAGGCCGAGTACGAGAAGCGGATCGAGACGTTGGAGCGGGCCTATCGGGAGGGGCTCGCTGTGGAAGGTGAGGTGACGAACGAGGTAAAGAACGCGGGCTACCACGTGAACCTCGACGGGATCCGCGCTTTCCTCCCCGGCTCCCACCTGGGAACCGACCTCCCGAGCGCGATCGCCGAGCTTCGGGGAAAGCGGATCCTGGTCAAGATCCTCGAACTCTCCCGGCGCGACAAGAACCTGGTCGTCTCCCACAAGGCTTACCTCAAGGAGATGGAGGAGAAACGGCGTGCGGCCTTGTTCGAGTCCCTAAAGGCCGGACAGGAAATCGAGGGGACGATCCGCAGCATCGTCGACTTCGGGCTCTTCGTCGACATCGGCGGGTTCGAGGGCCTCGTCCACCGCTCGGAGATCGCGTGGAAGGACCTCCCTGTTCCACCGGCCGACTACAAGGTGGGAGACCGCGTCAGGGTGAAGGTGATCGACTTCGACCAGGCCAAGGCCAAGATCTCCCTGTCCATCAAGCAGCTGCGGCCGAACCCCTGGATCGGGATCGCCGGCCGCTACCCGGCGGGGACGCGGGTGAAGGGGAGGGTCGTGAGCGTCACGGACTTCGGCGCGTTCGTCGAGTTGGAGAAGGACGTGGAAGGGTTGGTTCACGTCTCCGAACTCTCCTGGGGGTACCCTGAGGATCCGCGCGCGGTCGTACACGAAGGGGACGAGGTAGAAATCATGGTGCTCGGCTGCGACGAAACGGCTCATCGCATCAGCCTCTCCCTGCGCCGCGCGCAACGCGACCCCTGGGAGAACGTCGAGGCGAAGTACCCCCGGGGACAGAGGATGACGGGGGAGATCACCAAGATCACCGACTTCGGCGCCTTCGTCAAGCTCGAAGAGGGAGTCGAGGGACTCGTCCACGTCTCCGAACTCGACTGGGGGCACGTGGCCCATCCGCGCGACGTGCTCAAAGAGCGTGAAACGGTCGAGGTGAAGATCCTGAACGTCGACCCGAAGGAGCGACGCATCAGTCTCTCCATCCGCGCACTCAAGACGGACCCCTGGCGCCAGTTCGCCGAGCGCTACGCCATCGACTCGCTCGTCGAAGGAGAGATCACCGAGATCAAGGACTTCGGTGCGTTCATGAAGATCACCGACGACGTCGACGGCCTGATCCACGTCTCCGAGATCAGCGATCAGCGGATCGCCACCCCGACCGAGGTCCTCGCGGTTGGAGACCGGGTGCAGGCGAAGATCATCGGGATCAACGAGGAGAAGAAGCAGGTTCGACTCAGCATGCGCAACCTGTTCGGGCCACCTGCGGTTCCACCCTCTCGCCCTCCCCGCAAGCGCGAGCGCAAGCGCGAGCGTGTCGAGCAGTCCTTCCTGGAGGACGGCGGGCACGAGACCTTGAGCATGCGCGACCTGTTGGGAGACAAAGGGCTTGACGAAGAGGCATGACGAAGCACGAATAGCCCAAAGCCAAGGAGGAGAACGCCATGAACAAAGGTGAATTCATCGATCGACTCGCCGACTCGACGAACCTGACCAAGAAGGAAGCGCGCAAGCTCTTGGACTCGGTCCTCAACCTCATTCAGGAGACCCTGCTCCACGGCGAAGAGGTGAAGCTTGTCGGCTTCGGGAAGTTCGCCGTGCGAGCGCGCAAGGCGAGCAGTCGGATCAATCCTCAGACCAAGCGGCCGATTCAGGTGGCCTCGAAGGTCGTTCCCCTGTTCAAGCCGGGGAAGGAGCTGAAGCGCGAGATCGAGAAGAACCTCAAGGCGACGCAGGTCGGTCTGAGGAAATAATCTCCTCCAAAAGGACGCACGCGACGGCCAGCCTCCTTGTGTGGGAGAGGCTGGCCTCGATCCGTCCTTCGATCAGGGCGCAGCGGACGAGCGGCTTGCCGGTCATCTCGTGGTGGACTTCGATCGCCGCGTAGGGGAGAAAGCGGCCGGCGGCTTTGATCAAGGCTTCTTTCGCCGCAAACCGTGCTGCCAAGCGTTCGAAGCGCCGCTCACCCCGCGGGGACCAGGCGTAGCGAACCTCCTCCGGCGTGTAGACCCGCCGGAGGAAACGCTCCCCGTAGCGGGAGACAAGGTCCTTGATCCGCTCTACCTCGATCGCGTCGATCCCCACCCTAGTCATGGACGATCCGGCAGCGCTCGGCGACGATGATCGAAGAAAGCTCCTCGACCGCGCGGCCGAGGTCGTCGTTGATGACGAGGTAGTCGAAGAACGGGATCGCCTCCATCTCGCGCGACGCGACCTCAAGACGCGCCTCGATCTCGGCTTCGCTCTCCGTCCCTCGCTCGCGCAGGCGCTCGCGCAGAGCCTCAAGCGACGAGGGAGAAAAGAAGATGAAAATGACCGTGAACTCGTCAAGCCCGCGGCGGCGCACTGTCTTCGCGCCCTCGACGTCGATGTTCAAGATGACGTCCTTCCCTTGGGCGAAGAGCTCCTTGATCTGGGAGCGGGAGGTCCCGTACTGGTCGCCGAGGTACGTCACGTGCTCGAGAAGCTCCCCTCGTGCGATCAGGCGGGCGAACTCCTCGCGCGAGACGTAGCGATAGTCGACGCCGTCCTCTTCCCCGGCTCGCCGCGGGCGCGTGGTGTAGGAGACGGAGTAGCAAAGATCGTGAAGGATGCGCATCACCCGCTCGATAGCGGAATTCTTCCCCGCCCCGGACGGCCCGGAGACGACGAATGCGATCCCGCCGCCTGTCCCTCGCCGCGAGCGAGCGACTGATTCACTCGACATTCTGCACCTGCTCCTTGAAGCGCTCGATCTCGACCTTCATCTCGAGGACGATCGAACTGGTCGCGAGGTCGCGCGACTTCGAGCCGAGGGTGTTCGTCTCGCGGAGGAGCTCCTGGGAGAGGAAGTCAAGCTCCCTTCCCACCGCACCTTCGGCGGCGAGGAGGCGCCGCGCGTGGGCGAGGTGCGCTTCGAGACGGGTCATCTCCTCCTCCACGTCGGACCGGTCCGCAAGGAGAACCACTTCCGTCTCGAGGCGCGAGGGATCGACTTCGAGGGAGAGCTCGGCGACCCGTTCCCGCAGGCGCGCGCGCAGCTCCTCCCGCAACGCGGGGATCCGCTCCTTGACGCGGGAAACGAGGGCGGAGAGGTTGTCCAAGATCCCTTCGAGTTCTGCCGCCAGGAGCGCCCCTTCCTCTTCGCGCCCGCGGAGCGCCCCCGCGATCGCTTGGCCGAGAGCGGGCTCGACGAGCCTCCAGATCTCCTCTTCTGACTCGGGAACGGACGCGAGGGCTCCGATCTGGATCAGGTCGCTCAAGGAGGGCGGGACCGGGAGGCGGAACTCCTCCGTGACCGCTCGCAGCTCCGCGAGGCGCCGGCCGACCCTCTCCCGGTCGATGGAGGGAGGGGCCGAGCCGGTTCGAGCCGGCTCCAGCGCGACCCACACGTCGATCTCTCCGCGGTGGAACGCACGCTTCACGACCTCCTCGAGCCGAAGCTGGAGGAGCGGCCACTCGGAGAGGGCGCGCGGGCGAACGGATAGATACCGATGGTTCAGCGTCCGGATCGTCACCTCGGCGCGCCGTCCCCCTTCCGCCGACTCTCCCCGTCCGAAGCCGGTCATGCTCCGAATCACGTCATCCCTCCCCAAGGAGCAGAGAAGCGTACCCGACGACGGCACGGTCGTCTCCGGTCACGTCGCCCGAGGTGGCGTAGGAGACAAGGCGAGCGTCGTTCCAGCCGAGCCTTCGCCCCATCGCGAGGAGAAGAGTGATCGCGGCCGCCCCGCAGATCGACAGGCGCTCTCTCACCACGCGCTCGTAGAAGCCCTCGGCGTCGAGGGCCAAGATCCGCTCGATCGCCCCGCGGTCGATCCTTCGGGCGACCTCGGCGGGCTCGTAGTGGGTAAAGTCGCTCGACGCCACGATCGCCCCGCCCTTGCCACGCACGACCTCCGCGATCCTCTCCCCAGCCACCGCCAAGTCGGGGAAGGGAGAGAGCATGACCGAGACCGGAACGAACGGAATCTGTATGCCAAAGAGGTACTGAAGGAAGGGGAGTTCGACCTCGATTGAGTGCTCGCCAAGGAACGCTTCCTCGGCGACCTCGATCCCCGCGGCGATGAGGCGATCGGCGAGGTCCGTGTCGATCGGGGCTTCACCCAGCGGGGTCCGCCAAGTTCCCATCCGCGCAAGAGAAAGGGACCGCCCCATCCCGGTGTGATTGGCACCCAGGACGAGAACCCAGTTCGGCCGCCCCCGTTCCGCGAGCGCGGCGTAGCCGGCCGCCGCCACTCTTCCAGAGTACACGTATCCCGCGTGGGGGACGACGAGCCCAATCGGTCCCTCAAGGGGTCTCTCCGCAGCGCGGACCTCCCCAGGGAATAGGCGGCCAAGCGCCGCGGAGAGCCCTGCCGCGGTCCCTGGGTAGAAAGTGCCCGCCGCCACCGGTTCCCGAACCCTCTTCATACCGGTGCGATTCTAGCCTCACCCCATCCTGCGCGACAAGCGAGTTCTTGACAGAGATCGCCGCCTTCCTTAAGATCCGCCCTTGCATTGGGAGATCGTCTAATGGTAGGACGACAGGCTCTGGCCCTGTTAGTGGGGGTTCGAATCCTCCTCTCCCAACCAGCAGCGGGCACAATGTTCTAGTGGGCATTTCAGCGTCTACACGGGCGAGTGAGGCTGTCCGGGAGTTCGAGTCGCCCAGGCTCTAACTGGCCGCGCAGGCACGCTCTTTCCCCTGTTTTGGACTCGCCCGCCAGATCCTGTCCGCGCAGCAGACTACCACGACTTCAAGCCCCGTCGGGCGCGCTTCACTGCCGGAAAAGAAGCGCGCTTTCATGACATCAGGTCAGTCCGGCACTGCTCCGAGAAGAGCCGGCCAAGGTTCTGCAATGCGGGCGATGGGGTGCTACGGCTGGCTGTTGCTCGGCCAGCCCGTTTCGCCTAGTCTTGCACCGATGAGACGGCCGCTGAAAGGAGACCCGCGAGGAGTGGAATGATCATTGCCGGCTGCGCCGTCCTGGGCTACTTCCTTGGTTCTCTTCCGTTCTCCGTGTGGCTCGTGCGCTGGTTCCGTCGGTCCGACGTGCGCGCGGTCGGGGACAGGAACCCGGGAGCGGTGAACGCCTGGAGAGCCGGTGGCTGGAGGATCGGGGTTGCCGCTCTTTTCCTCGATGTTGCGAAGGGCGCGGCCGCGCCAGCCATTGCCAGAGCTGTTGTCGATCTCCACGGCTGGGCGCTCCTTCCCGTTGCCCTCTCCCCCGTGCTCGGGCATGCGCTGTCGCCGTGGCTGCGATTGCGCGGTGGGAAGGGGATCGCCGCCACCTTCGGGGTCTGGAGTGCGCTCACATACTGGGTCGTCCCCACGACGTTCGGGCTTCTCCTTGCTGCGATCATGCAGGCTCAATCCGTGGCCGCTTGGACAGTCGTCTTCGCTTCGGCGGGAACGCTCGTCGTCCTTCTCGCGCTGCGCTCCGAGCCGTACCTCGTCATCGCGTTCCTAGCAAACGTCGGGCTCTTGGCTTGGACTCACCGAAAGGGACTCCGCACCCCGCCGCAGTTCGGTTTCCGGCCCCCGAGGGGGCGCTGATGTCCCTCGTTGATCACGAGGCGAGCCTCGTCGTCTTCCTCGGCATCCTCGCCCTTATCTCGGGGAGCAACCTCCTTGGCCTTCACCGACTGGGGCGCGCAGGGCGCAAAGGCGCGCGGACTCCGCCTGACGCCCCGCGCGTCTCGGTCCTCATTCCGGCGCGTAACGAGGAGCGGAACATCGCCGCGTGCGTTGGCTCCCTCCTCGCGCAGGACTACCCGGACTTCGAGGTCGTCGTCCTCGACGACGGGTCACAGGACGACACAGCGCGAATCCTCGCCAGTCTCGGGGCGGATCGGCGGCTGCGAGTTCTCGCCGGGTTGCCGCTTCCGCCCGGTTGGCTTGGTAAGAACTGGGCCTGCCACCAGCTGGGGAATGCGGCCACGGGGGAACTCCTGCTCTTCGCTGACGCCGACACGCGGAGTCACCCAAGCACGCTCGGCGACGCTGTCGCCGCCCTCTACGCCGAGCGCGCGGACTTCCTGAGCGCCCTTCCGCGTCAGAAGATGGAGACGTGGGGTGAGCGGCTGGTCGTTCCGCTGCTTCCGTGGAGCCTGCACTCCTTCTTCCCGATCGCCCTTCTCCGTCGAGCTCGGTGGTCGGCGCTGACGACGGCCATTGGGCAACTCATGCTCTTCCGTCGCGCGGCCTACGACGCCATCGGCGGGTACGAGCATGTGCGCGCCTCCACGATCGACGACTGGGATCTCGTCCGCGCTCTTGCCAGGGCGGGCCTCGGCTGGACGGTGCTCGACGGCGCAAACCGCGTCTCGACCCGCATGTACGGCTCGTTTCGCGAAGCCTTCGACGGGTTCTCCAAGAACCTCTACGCGCGGTTCGGCTACAACCTCCCCATCTTCGCTTTCATCTGGGCGTGGCTGCTCTGGGTGACGTGGCAGCCTCCGGTCCTCCTCGTCCTCCGGGCGGCTGGCGTGGAAGGCATCCCCAGTGGTGCTGTCCCCTATGCGGCCGTCGCCACGGGCCTAGGCTTCCTCCTGTGGCTCATCAGTGACCTGCGGTTCCGGGTTCCGCTCGGCCACGTGGTTATCTGCCCGCTCACGATCCTCGTGGCATTTGCGATCGCGGTCCGGTCCGTCGCTTGGCATGTGCTCGGACGAGGGACTTGGAAGGACCGCCCTCTTCGCCCGAGCCGGGTGTAGCACACCGAGGTGTCCTCTTGGGGCCCGGGCGGCGACGCGGGGTCAGTAGCCGAACAGAATGCCGGCCGTCTCACGGAGGTCGGCGCACGTCGTTGCCTCGGCGATCCGGCGGGCGCGGAAGAAGCTGTGTTCCGGAACTGGATCAATCCGCGCGGCGGCCCCCCCGAGGAGGAAGGGGTTGCTTGCCCCAAGGACGGACTGCTCGCTCGTCCACTCAACGAGCCCATCGACCGCGTCTGGGGAGACGACCGTCCCGGAGAGCCGGGAGCGATCGCGCTGGACAACGTACACCTCCCCGCTGATCAGGCCCATCACCCGGACGCGGACAGTCAGCCCCGGCTTCCCGTCCCCGTCCTGGTCAAGAACCCGCGGGTCGGCGGCGCTCGTGGGAAGGGGGTCCCTCTCTGGGTCCTCGAGCCGCGCGCCGCTGACCGAGGTGACCCAGGGTCGGACGAAGCGAAGCCCCTCTCCACTCGGCTCGAGTGTCGCCGTCCAGGTGATCTGAGACAAGGAAAGGAGGAACGCCTCTGGGATCTCCGTCTTCACCAGGGCCGTCCCGTTGTCAATCGTCGTTGAGCAGGGGGACTCCTGCGCGCGCATGGCAAGACCATCCTGGCGCACGTCAAGGAGGACGAGGCTCCAAGTCGTGCGTGTACGCTCGCCAACGAGCGGGATTACCCCGATCTGCGACGTCACCTGGAGCATCGCCCACCGTCCGGACAGGTCGGGGAGGAGCCCTGTGCCCTCCCCGTGAGCAGGTGCTCGGAGGACGCTGCAGGCCAGTGCCATCAGGAAGACTGCGCTCGCGTGTCTTCGCAGATCCCGCCCTGGAAAACCCATCGTGGCGTCAGGATAGGATAGAGAGGCTAGCAGGTCAACATCGGTCGGCACGCAGCGGTCTGCTCGCTCCCTGTTCCCCTCACTCCGGGCTGCCTCGTATCCCCGTGAGAGCGGCAGATTGGACACCCGTTACCATCCACAGATGGCCACAAGCGTTCCAGGATCGCTCCCCCAGGCTCCACTTGCGTCACCGGCGCGTGCCAAACCATAATGCCCTGTGGACAGAACCAGATGGCTGCTCTGGACAAAGCGTAGGTACAGTCAAAGCCCGATGATCGCACTGGTTCATGCACGGCTGCTTGATGGCACTGGAGACGTACCCGTAGACGATGCAACCGTCGTCCTGGACGGTCCTTGCATAGTCGCTGTTGGACCCAACGCCCACTGCCCTGACCATACCCGAGTGTTCGACCTTCGTGGGCTGACCATACTCCCTGGGTTGATTGATGCCCATGTCCATTTCGGTGGCTTCGTCGTGGACGATCCGGACTGGACGTTCACGTATTGGTCCGTCTTGCCCTTCTTCTGCGACTATGCACGGGGCTTCAGGAAGCGGCGAACTCTGGCCATCAAGAACGGAGTCACGACGGTGCGAAGCGCTGGAGACAACTACCCGCACATCGTCCAGCTCCGAGCCAGAATCGACGGAGGCAAGCTCATCGGCCCGCGCATCGTTGCTGCCGGCCCCATCTTTACCGCCCCGGGAGGGCACCCCGCAGGCACAATCTACAAAGACAACCGTTATGTCGTGGAACATGCGACCCGCCAAGTGGAGGCGGTCTCGGCAGCCCGCGCGGAAGTGAAAAGGCTTGTGGGTGGCGGAGTGGATTTGATCAAGGCAGTCTACGGCGGCATCAATCCGTTTGATCTTGACCACCCCGTACCCAAGCTCGGCTTACCCATCCTGCGAGCGCTCATTGACGAAGCCCATCACCAAGGAGCCCGATGCATGGTGCACGTCGGAACCGCAAGCGATGCATTGGACGCCACTCGCGCGGGTGCAGACAGTATCGAGCATGGCATTCTCCCAGGAGCTCCTGGCTCCCAGTGCCCTCCAGAGCTCGTCACCGCGATGCGGGACTGTGGAACCTGCTTCGTGCCTACGCTCACCGCGGCATGGGCCATGAAGCGCATGTATCCCGATGCCCTCGCACATGCGATGAGCTGGGTGAAAGAGATGCACCGGGGGGGCGTGCGCATCGCCCTGGGGACCGATGCGGGAGCGCCGGGAGTCGTGATCGGAAAGGCTGCTCACATGGAACTGGAGCTTCTTGTCGAGTCAGGCTTGAGTCCACTTGAGGCCATCACGGCTGCGACGCGGAATGCTGCCGAACTGATAGGCAGAGCGCGTGATCTGGGGACAATCGAGGTTGACAGGCTCGCAGATCTGGTGGCGGTCGACGGAGACCCTTCTGTAGATATCGCAACCACAAGGGAAGTCCGATTAGTCATCAAGGATGGTGCCGTGCTCGTGAATCGACTCACTCAGTAGCTTGACCTCATGGCTTCGTCAAGGTGAGCGGATGGGACAAGTTTCTCCCGAGCAGATCGGGCTTGCGAGGGAACCGAGAGCAGAAGGAGTGCATGTCGAGATGATCGCGAAACGCTCGCCGAGGAGACTCTGGTCATGGTGAAAGCGCGGAGCCCCAAGGCGTTCTTCAGGTGGGCCGCTGCTCTTGCAGCCGTGGCTGTCGTGATGATCGGAGCTTCGGCGGGGGAGCCGCGGCCGGTTGTCCGCATCCCGGCGGGCGCTCCCGCAACGCTCGATGGGTCCTCTCGACAGGGAGAGTGGGACGACGCGCTCGCTATTGCCCTGGGCGATGCGGTGACGCTCTACATGAAGCACGCGGATGGCTGCTGTTCCTCGAGACAGAAGGATGGCCAGGAGGCGGCCCTAGAATCGCCAAGAGGAGGCGGCAGCCTGACGGGCGCCAAGCCCTCTGCGTGGACCCATCACCAGGGCAGGGCATTCGTCCTTAAGTGCTTGCAGGCAGTTCGTACTGGCCCCCTACGAGACGGACCGTCGGGTAAAGAAGGCAAACGATC
>CAYHEK010000005.1:0-34829 GCA_964355545.1 uncultured Thermotogae bacterium
TCTACTTCACAGACGTGTGGGGGTCCTTTAGACTCTGGGAGATCATGATCGGCCGACGGGAGCTCTTGCGGCAGGAGAGGGTGGCGCGGGTGAACCGTGTCATGGACTACATCCGCGCGAACCTGAACGGAGACCTCTCCCTCCAGGCCCTCGCCCGCGTGGCGAACTTCTCCCCCTACCACTTTCATCGGACCTTCCGCGGCGTCACCGGCGAGACGGTGAACGGGTTCATCCGTCGCGTGCGCGTGGAGACGGCGGCGGCGAAGCTCGTCACGAACCCGGCCCTCGCCATCACCCGGGTCGCCGTCGATTGTGGGTTCTCTTCGTGCTCGTCCTTCGCGCGGGAGTTCCGCGCCACCTTCGGGATGAGCGCCTCCCAGTTCCGGGAGGGCGGTTTTGCGGCGTGGAGCAAGATCCGTGAAGCCGAGCGCAAAGAGGGGCAAGCGCCGCGCAACGGTGGGAAAGACGCGGGCTTCGTTCCTCTCTACCCTCAGACCCATCCAAACGAGGACCGAAGGAGGTCTGCCGTGAAGATGAAGGTCGAGGTGAAGGAGATGCCCGAGCTTCACGTCGCCTACGCCCGCCACGTCGGGCCGTACCCCGGGATCGCGGAGGCGATCAATCGGATCTGGAAGTGGGCTAGCGCACGCGGGCTCCTTGACTTTCCCAAGACCCTGCTCCTTGGCGTCTACCATGACAATCCCGAGATCACCGAGCCAGCGAAGCTCCGCTCGAGCGCGTGCGTCACGGTCCCCCAGGGGACGAAGGTGGACGGCGAGGTGGGGACGATGACGATCCCCGGTGGGCGGTTTGCGGTCGCGCACTGCGAGATTACGATCGATGAGTACGGCAAGGCCTGGGACAAGCTGATCGGGGAGTGGATCCCTCAGAACGGCTACCAGCCCGACGACGATCGGATGTGCTACGAGATCTACCTGAACGATCCCGACGCCCATCCGGAGAAGAAGCACATCGTCGACATCTGCGAGCCAGTGAAACCGCTTTAGAGAAGGGGTTCATCCGCGAGGGGGCCCTTCGGCCCCCTCTTCTTTCGTGCGAGGCTCGAGTACGGCACGCAGGGATCGAGTCGGTCCGCTCCCTGTCCATCGGTCGGGCCGCTTGACGCGGTGGGGGACGTTTTGCCATACTCCCCTTTGATCAGGGGTGGTGAAGATGAAGCAGCTCGTGGTTCTCGTAGGGCTCCCTGGGTCCGGGAAGACGAGCTTCCGGATGCGCTATCCACAGTGGGCGGCCGTCTCCGCGGACGACATCCGCCGCACGGTCTTCCACTGCGACTTCGATCCTGTCTACGAGGATGCGGTGGAGCGGATCTTCGCCACCGTCCTGGTCGAGGCGGTGGAGTCGGCGGCGCCGGTCGTGTGCGTGGACAAGACGAACCTGACGCGGCCCGAGCGGCAATCGCTCATCGAAGTGGCGCGCCTTTCTTCTCGCGAGCCGATCGCCCATGTCATGCCGCTCCTTTCCCTCGACATGCTCTACGAGAGGAAGCAAGAGGCGCTCAGTGCGCTTGGCCGCGAACACCCTGAGGTGAAGGTGAACGGCCTCCCCTTCGACGTCTACGAGAGGATGTACCGCCGCTACGAGGAGGTCAGGGAGGACGAGGGGTTCGCGCGGGTCCTCCGTGAGACTTCTCTTCCTCTCCCCCCAGCGAGGCGGCCGCGTACCGCGCGGCGAGAGGTGGAGCCGACAAAGGGCCTCGATCCGCTTCCGCTCTTTGTCTCCTGATGTGGCCTAGGCCGCGGCCTCGATCCTGTAGGCTCTTGCCTACTTTTCATCCTTCACGAGGTTGCAGGACGACAAGCTCGATCCTCTTCTACTCGAGTTCGAGGAGACGGTCGATGCGGGCGCGGTCGAACCCAACCACCGTCTCTCCGTCGATGTCTACGACCGGGACCCCGTACTGGCCCGTCCTTTCCACCATCTCCCGCGCGCGCACGGGGTCCGCGGAGACGTCGATCTCTTGAAACGGGATCTCGCGGGTGCGCAGATAGTCCTTCACCGCATGGCACCAGGAACATGTCGGCGTCGTATACACCGTCACCGCATGAGTCATCGTCCATCCTCCTTCTCGAACAGTCCGAGCAGCCGGTAGAGGTCCCTCGCCAACCGGTAGCAATTCCTCGTCCCCTTCTTCTCCTTGACCAGGACCCCCGCCCGCTCGAGCTTCCCTAGGTGGTAGGAGATCGCGGGCTGGCTCAGGTCGAACTCGCCCAGGATCTCTTGGCACTCAAGCTTCCCCTCGGCGAGCATCTCCACGATCCGTAGGCGAGCCTCGCTCGCGAGCGAAGCGAAGACTTCGGCCCAGCGCCTTCTCTCGGCATCGCTCAGCATCGGTTGCTCCTTGTCTCCTACCTCGCCTAGAATGGTATTGTCGGAAGTCGTTCTCGTAAAGTATTTAAATAGTTGAATAGATGGAGGCGCGATGGGAAGAACAGTCGTACGCCATGAAGGAGGGATGAGGTTCGTCGGGCGAGGAGGAAGCGGGCATGCCATCCCGATGGACGCCTCGCCCGAGGCGGGAGGGGAAAACAGCGCGGCGCGGCCGATGGAGGTCCTCCTCTGCGCCCTGGGGGGCTGCACGGGGATGGATGTCGTCTCCATCCTGCGCAAGATGCGCACCGAGCCGACATCCCTCGAGGTTGAGATCAAGGACGAGCGGGCGACGGACTACCCCAAGGTGATCACGAGACTCCACCTCGTCTACCGCGTGATGGGAAGGGTTCCTGAGGAGAACCTGAAGAAGGCGATCGAGCTCTCGCTCGCCAAGTACTGCCCGGTCGCGAACACCCTCGCCGGCGTGGCCAAGATCACCTCGGAGTACGCGATCGAAGCGGCTCAGTGATCGGTCGCCTTTTCGATGATCCGTTCCACGTCGATGTTGGATCGGACGAAGTTGATGGCGAAGTCGAGCCGCTCGCCAGGGCGGATCCAGGAGCGGGAGAGGAGCCCCTGGCAGAGTTCGGCCGTGGTCAGGGTGTGCTGACCGACCACGATCACGGGGACTCCTTTCTCCTGAGCCTCCTTGATCACGGTCCGGTTAGGGCGGAGGTTTCCTGTCAGAATGAGGCAACGGATGTCCGGCGCCTCCAGCGCGGCGAGTTGGATCTCGGTCTGATCGCCGCCGGTGATCACCCCCAGTTCCGGGGTGCGGCGGAAGCTGCGCAGGGCCGCCTGCGGGCCGGTCGCCCCGACCAAGAAGTGCCCGACCGGCCGGTCGAGCGGAAGTTCCGTCACCTGCTTCCCGCCCAGACGCTCGAGGATCTCCTCCACGCTCACCGAGCGGAGGCGGTGCTCGAAGGGGACGATTCCAAGGACCTCGGCCCCCCGGTCAGCGAGGAAGGGGACGAAGACGTCGTTCACCAGGTTGAATTCCGCGTCGAGCGAGACCTCCTTCAGGATCACCCCGAGGATGCGGGGGCCGTTTTCGAGAAGGCGAAGGGCGCACAGGATCCGATCGATCGCCTCCTCCCCGTCGTAACGGGTGAGAATGAGGACGTCGGCGACGAGGAGCGAAGCGAGCTCGAGATCGCTTAGGCTTGCGCTCACCCCCAGGCCGAGGTGGTGTCGTCCCTCGATCAGGGCGACCTCGCGGTCGCGCATGATCCGGTCGAAGGAATCGACGATCTTCTGGCGAAAACCACGATCGCCGGACTCGATCGCCTCTCGCAGGAAGGGTCCTTCGAGGGGCACCGGCGCCATGTCTCCTAGACTGTCCTTGAGGCCGAGGATCGAGCGGATCGCCTCCACGTCTCGGTCGATCGGCTCGCCGGTAGAGTAGGAGACCTCGTAGCTGATCGGCTTCATGTAGGCGAAGGGGATTCCCTTATCCTTGAGGGAGAGTCCCAGGGCGAGACACAGGGCGCTCTTTCCCGCATGGCTCTCCGTAGAGACGACGAGTATCGTTTTCATATCGGATCTTCCCTCAAACCGTGCGAAGCAAAGCCTCTTCTCTCAACCCTGTAGGGCAAACACCGCGTGGCATCTCAGGAACTCTCGTAATGGTAGTTGGGAAAAGAATAGAGCGCAACGAGAGCTTCTCTGGCCCTCACAGGATCTTCACCGTTGAGTCACATCGTCTTCAAGGGCGAGGACTACAGTCAAGGGGGACGGCGTATAATGGCAGACGATATGAAGCGAATCCTGATCGTGGACGACGAAGAGATGATCGTCCGGACCGTCAAGGCCTACCTCGACCGGGAGGGGTTCAAGACCTACACCGCGACCGACGGGGAGGAGGCGCTGCGCGCGTTCAGCGAGAAGGGGCCCGACCTCATCGTCCTTGACCTGATGCTTCCCAAGCTGAGCGGGATTGAAGTCACGAAGCGGATCCGTGCCACTTCGGGCGTTCCGATCATCATGCTGACTGCCAAGGCCGCCGAGGCGGACCGGGTCGTCGGCCTCGAGCTCGGGGCGGACGACTACGTCGTGAAGCCGTTCAGCCCGCGCGAACTCGTCGCCCGCGTCCGCGCCGTCCTCCGCCGCATCGAGGGCGGGATCGGCGAGTCGGAGCGCCTTGCCTACGGTGAGGTCGAGATCGACCTGAAGACGCGCGAGGTGAAGGTCCACGGTGTGGAGATTGAACTCACCCCGACGGAGTTCGACCTCCTCGCCTTCCTTGCCCGTCACCCCGGCCAGGTCTTCACCCGCCTCCAGCTCCTGCGCGAGGTACAGGGCTACACGTACGACTCCTTCGCGCGCACCATCGACACCCACGTCAAGAACCTGCGGCGCAAGATCGAGCAGGATCCCAAGGAGCCGCGCTACATCCTGACGGTCCACGGAGTCGGCTACCGGTTCGCGCGGGAAGCCTAGGATGCGCCGCCGGTTTCCTTTCGCCCTGAGACTCGGTTTCTCCTTCGCCGGCGTGGTCCTCCTCTGTGTCGCCCTCATCTACTTCCTGACCGCGCACGCGATCACCGCCCGCTTTGCCGAGTTTCGCAACCAGAGCAAGGAACAGGTGGCGAGGCAGGTCTGCGGACTCCTCGCCGAGTACCACCTGCGCACCGACAGCTGGCTGGGGATCGAGGGGCTCCTCTGCAGCCAGTACGCCGTCTTTCTCAACGGCCGCTGGATCGTGCGCCGCACCTCCCTCATCGGAGACTTCTGCATCGCCGACGAGGACGGAGAGATCGTCGTTACGACGGAGGAGGGGCGCCTGGGGACGTTCCTCACGCTCAAGGAGGCCGCAGAGGGGATCCCGATTCAGCAAGGCGACGAACGGGTCGGAACCCTCTTTCTCTGCGGCCAGGGGCCCGTCCTTGACCCAGCGGAGGCGGAGTTCCTCGGCTCGGCCAAGCGCTCGGCCCTGATCGGAGGGGGGATCGCCTCGGGCGCCGCCCTCGTTCTCGCGGCACTTCTGATTTCGCAGGTCCTGTCCCCGCTTCGCCTCCTCTCCCGCGCCACCGAACGGATCGCACGCGGGGACCTCACCCACCGAGTCCGGTTGAAGGCCGAGGACGAGTTCGGGCAGCTCGGGGAGTCCTTCGACCGGATGGTCGACAACCTGAGCCGCTCGGAACAGATTCGACAGACGATGACTGCCGACATCGCCCACGAACTGCGGACCCCCGTCACGATCATCCAGGGGAACCTAGAAGCGGTCCTCGACGGGGTCTATCAGCCGACGGCCGAGGCGCTCGCGCCGATCTACGAGGAGACCCTCCACCTGGGGCGCCTGATCGATGACCTGCGCGACCTGGCCCTGGCCGAGGCCGGGGAGCTCCGTTTGGAGAAGGAGCCGACCGACCTGGGCGCCCTGGCGAACCAAGTTATGGAGACGGTCCGCCTCTCCCAGCAGGAGAAGGGGCCGCGGATCGAGGTTACGGTCGCTTGCGATCTTCCAAAGGTCTCTCTCGACCCCAAGCGGATCCGCCAGGTCCTCGCCAACTTCCTGAGCAACGCGCTGCGCTACACCCCGGATGAAGGGGAGATCCGACTCGACCTTGCCCGTCAGGGCGAGGAGGTCGAGGTCCGGGTGACGGACAGCGGCCCCGGGATCTCCCCGGAGGACCTCCCGCACATCTTCCAGCGCTTCTACCGCGGGGACGAGGCGCGGAGCCGAGCCGTCGGAGGGAGTGGCCTTGGGCTTGCGATCGCCAAGCAGTGGGTGGGGGCGCACGGCGGCCGGATCTGGGCGGAGAACAAAAAGGAGGGCGGAGCGAGCTTCGTCTTCCGCCTCCCGATCGCTTGAGCGGGACTGCCTTCCGCGATAAGATGGGCTCAAGATGGACGAGCGATTCTTCAATCCTCACGCCGGCGAGCTCTCGTTCGAGGACGTCGTCGCGACGATCGTAGCGGGCATGGAGGAGGACCCTAAGGCGCGCTACGAGATCCTGATCGGGACTGACTCCTCTTCCGGACCAGACGAGGTGGACTTCGTGAGCGCGATCGTCCTGCACAAGCTCGGAAAGGGTGGCCGCTACTTCTGGACGCGTCGGCGGGAGCGCCGGATCGCTACGCTCCGCCAGAAGATCTGGCGCGAGGCGTGGCTCTCCTTTGAGCTTGCGCAGCGGCTCCTTGCCCACTTCGCCGACTTTGCGCCGTTGCGCTTCAACCTCGAGATCCACGTCGACATCGGCGAGAGCGGCCGCACCAAGGAGATGATCGACGAGGTAGTGGGGATGATCATCGGGAGCGGCTTCTCCGTTCGGATCAAGCCACACGCCTACGCCGCCTCATCGGTCGCAGACAAGTACACCTAGACACGATGGACGAGCCGATAGGCCTCGTTGCGCGGAAGGCCAAGGGCTCCCACGAGGATCCTCACGCGCGCGCCCTTCGCGATCCCCTCTCCTTCAAGGATCTCAAGGAGCTCCTCTCTCCGGACGGCCTGGTCGGCCCGGGGAGTCTCCGTCCTCGCGCCCTCGATGAGGAGGACGAGTTCCCCCTTCACTCCTTCCCGGAGAGAGGGAGTCTCGAGGAGGTCACGTGCGGTTCCGCGGAGGAACTCCTCGTGCACCTTGGTCAGCTCGCGGGCCAGGACGAGCTTCCGATCCGGGAGGGTGGAGGCGATCGCCGCGAGGGTCCCAAGGAGGCGGTGGGGGGACTCGTAGAGGACGGTGGTCTTCGTTTGGTTTCGCAGGGAGGCAAAGTAGCTCACCCGTTCCCTCTCCTTGCGCGGGACGGCCCCGTCGAAGGCGAAGCGGTCGGGCGGAAGGCCGGAGGCGACCAGGGCGGCGATCGCGGCCGTCGGCCCGGGGACCGGGACGACGGAGATTCCCGCCTTGACCGTCGCGCGCACGAGAGGGTAGCCGGGATCACAGACAAGCGGGGTCCCGGCGTCACTCACGAGGGCGAGGTCCTTCCCTTCCTGGAGGAGGGAGAGGATCGGCTCGACGCGCTCCTTTTCCACACCCTGGTAGAGGCTCTGTGAGAAGGGCGTCCGGATCCGATAGCGGGCGAAGATCCGGCGCGTGGTGCGCGTGTCCTCGGCGACGACGAGATCGACCTCCCGGAGAGTCCGGATCGCCCGCAGGGTGATGTCCTCCAGGTTTCCGATGGGTAACGAGACAAGGTACAGCTTTCCCGACATGAGAATCCTCCCAAAGAGCCGACCAATCTCCTGCGGCGTTTGGACTGTAGCCGATCGAGTCGCCGGCGTTCAATCGCCTCCTCATCTTGAGCGGAAGGAGCGAGCCGACTAAAGTCAGGAGTGTCTATCTTGTGAATTCAGGAAGGGGGACGGAATGGACGAAGAGAGGATTTTGAGGTTGCGAAGCCTCCTTGCGAAGCTCGGTGATCACCTTTGACGAAGGGGTGGTGAACGAGGAGATCAAGGGCCTGGAGAGAGAGATGGCGGCGCCCGGCTTCTGGGATGGCCGGGAGCGCGCCAGGGAGGTCTCTCGACGGCTCGAGCGCGACCGCTCCCTCCTCGCGCGGTACCGCGCCCTGCGGGAGGGGATCGAGGAGGTCGAGATCCTCTACCCGATGGCGCAGGAAGCGCAAGATGAAAAGGAGCTTGCAGCCCTTGCAGAGAGGGTTTCTTCTCTCGAGGAGAAGACGCGAGACCTTCGGATCGAGCTCTACTTCTCTGGGCCATACGACCTCGGTGACGGCTACCTTGCGATCAACGCCGGCGCAGGGGGGACCGACTCCCAGGACTGGGCGGCGATGCTTCTTCGCATGTACGGACGCTTCTGTGAGCGGGCGAGGTTCAAGGCAACCCTTCTCGAGGTGAGCCCCGGGGAGACGGCGGGGATCCGCAGCGCCACCCTGGAGGTCAAGGGGCGCTGCGCCTACGGGTACCTCAAAGGAGAGCGGGGCGTTCACCGCCTCGTGCGGATCTCCCCGTTCGACGCCGCCCACCGCCGCCACACCTCCTTCTGCGCGGTGAGCGTCGTACCTGTGACCGAGGAGCAGACTCTCGAGATCGATCCGCGCGACCTGCGGATCGACACCTACCGCTCCACCGGGCCCGGCGGACAAGGGGTGAACACGACCGATTCCGCGGTGAGGATCACCCACCTCCCCACGGGGGTCGTCGTCTCCTGCCAGAACGAGCGAAGCCAGCATCAGAATAAGGAGACGGCGATGAGGGTCCTCCGCTCCCGGCTGGGGGAGCTCCTGCGTCGGCAGGAGGCGAAGAAACTCGAGGAGCTTCGGGGCGAATTAAAGGAGATCGAGTGGGGAAGCCAGATCCGTTCCTATGTGCTCCATCCCTACCAGATGGCGAAGGACCACCGCACCGGTGTGGAGACGGGGAACGTGGAAGGAGTCCTGGACGGGGACATCCTTCCCTTCCTCGAAGCCTACCTTGAGGAGGGCGAGCCCCAGGCGCGAGCGCAGGGCCGTAAGGCGTGATTGAGATCGGCGCGGAGCCTCCCTCGAACTGAGCCAAGAGAAGAGTATAGAAAATGGTTGAGTTGTCGAGTTCACCGTGGATTGGTATAATCCTGTGTTGTCGCTCACGGAAGGAGGCGACGTGCCGAAACGGTTGTTGGACAAGTTGTCGATCTACGTGCCGAAGACGAGGCTCGAGGAGCGCCCGGTGGAGCGCCTGATTGCGCTTGCGGACAGGAAGGACCGCTCGGTGAACTACCTTGTCGTCGAGGCGATCCTTCAGTACCTCAAAAAAGAAGAGAAGAAGAAGTAACGGTCTCCATCCGGGGCGATCTCGTGACTGCCGGGGGGAGCGGGCTAGGGGTTCCTTCTCTTCTCGAGGTAGCCCTGGAGGATCAAGACGGCGGAGAGGCTGTCGCGCAGGCCTTTGCGCCGCGCGCGCGAGAAGTTGGCTTCGAGGAGGACCCTCTCGGCTTCTGCGGTGGTGAGACGCTCGTCGAAGGGGGTGACGGAAAGCCCGAGTCTCTCCGTGAGAGCCTCCGCGAACGCGAGCGCCTCGTTCGCCATCTCTCCTTGAGAGCCGTCCATGTTCACGGGTAGTCCCACGACGACCTCCCCGATTCCCTCTCGCGACACCAGGGCCGCCAGGAAGGCGAGGTCCTCCTCGAGTCCGCGGCGGCGGTGGACGGGAAGGGGGCTCGCCAGGATCCCGGCCTCGTCGCTCAGGGCGAGTCCGAGGCGACTCCGACCGTAGTCGATTCCCAGGGTCCGCATGCTTAGGAGCCGATGACCTCCAGGGCGCGTCGAACGAGCGCCTCCAGGGGGAGGTCCTCCCCGCGCAGCCGCTCGATGGCCTCCCTCGCCTCGCGCGCTGAGAAGCCGAGGGACTTCGAGGTGAGAGCGCGCAGGGCCATCTCCTCTCTCTCCGAGAGGGGAGGCCGTAGCCCTCCCGGGACGGCCTTCCCCGAGAGCTTATCCCGTAGCTCGATCAGAATCCGCTGTGCGGTCTTGCGGCCGATCCCCTTGACGCTCACCAGGCGCTCCATGTCCCCGCCGGTCACGGCTCCCACGAGCTCCTCCGGGGCGAGAGCGGAGAGGAGCTGGAGGGCAAGCCGCGGCCCGACCTGACTCACCGTGAGGAGGCTGCGGAAGATCTCCCGCTCCTCGGAGCTCGGAAACCCGAAGAGGAAGAGGGCGTCGTCGCGGAGGACAAGGTGGGTGTACAGGACGACCTCCTCTCCGGGTCGGCAGGCGGCGACGACCCGCGTCGGGCAAAAGATCCGATAGGCGAGGGCGCCCGTTGAGATCACGACCTGGTCGCCTCCGAGTCGCGCGACTCGGCCACTGATCGAGTCGATCATCCTCCCTCCTCGCAGCGGGCCCGCGCCCCGGTCGCCTCCGCGAGTTCCTCCTGAAAGCGGCCAAGATGGCTGAGTGGCAGGAGGACGAGGATTCGTCCTTCCCCGGCGTAGTCGACCCTCTCGACCTTCGCCGCGTGGTGATGGACGAGGCCCATCACGCTTGCGCCGAGCTCCGAAGGGAAGCGGATGGAGACTCTCACCTCGTGGCGTCGCTCGACGCGCCTCGCCGCTTCGAGCGCTGCCCTCGTGGCGTCGCCGTACGCGCGGGCGAGCCCGCCCCGCCCGAGCTTCGTCCCGCCGAAGTAGCGGACGACCACGGCCAAGAGGTCGTACACCCCAGCCGTCTCAAGCGCCTGGAGGATCGGGGCCCCGGCCGTCCCCCTCGGCTCCCCGGCGTCCTCCGCCCGGCCGCGCGGGCCGGACTCGCCCAAGAAACGGTACGCGTACGGCCGGTGGGAGGCGTCGTGGTAGTCTCGGCGGGTCCGCTCCAGGATCTCCTCGACCTCCTCCTCGTCGCGCGCGGGGAAGAGGAGACCGATGAAGCGCGACCGCTCGCGCGCGATGCGGGCCGAAGCCGGCTCCTTTATCGAGAAATAGGAATCGATCATGTCCTTCCGGTAAGGTTCGTCTCCGGCTCGTCGCGGAGTGAGCGCACGAGGTCGAACGCCGCCCTCACCGAAGAGGCCTCCCCCTGGATCAGGAGGGAGACGCTCCCCGCCCCACGGCCGACCCCGCCGGCGGCGACCTGCGTCACCTCGACCGGAAAGAGAATCTGGAGCGCGACAATCTCGGTCACCACGTGGCCGAGGAGGGGCTGCATCCCACAGGGGAGGCCCATGGAGAGGTCGATCCGGCCACTCCCGAGCGCGAGGGCCACATCGCTGATCGATGTCTGGATCGCCTTTTCGAGGCCGATCGGGATGACGACGTCGACCCCACGGGCGAGGGCCAAAGACAGGTAGCGGCCGACCGTCCCGCCGGTCGAGGAGCCGAGGAGGACTCCCACCGTTCCCCAGGGGTCGATGGCGTTCCCGCCCTTGATGACGACGTCTCCCCAAGCGAGCGAGTCGAGGAGCTCCTCTTGCGGGACGTCCACCGGCTCGCCGTTCTCGAGGACGATCTCGCGCGCCTCGGAGAGGCGGGCGTTCAGGTTAAAGCGGTCGTCGATGAACCCGGCGGCGAACGTGCCGCGGTCGATCGGTCTCCCAAGGAGTTCCTCCGCGACGCAGGCGTTCGTCGTCCCCAAGGTGATCGCGATCGTTCCCGAAGCGAGGGCCCGTTGCACGACGGGGAGGGCGGCGACCCCCTTCGCGATCAGGCGCTTCGAGGCATTGGGATTCAAGACAACACACGCTCTCATCTTCCTCCCTGTTTGCCACGGGACTTGAAGATATGCTATAAACTCCCACGCCACAATTCAAAGACGCCAAGGTGATCGGACAAGATGCGCTACAGTCAGCAAGACTACGCAAGAGAGGTAAGGGAGTTCGTCTGGGAGATCCCGGAGGACTACAACATCGTGGACGTCGTGGAGCGCCACGCGAAGAAGGACCAAAAGAAGGTCGCGATCTTCTGGGAGGATGCGGAGAAACGGACGCGGAGGATGACCTTCGCCGAGCTTGCCGACGGGGCGCGTCGCTTCGGCGGAGCCCTGCAGGAGCTGGGTGTGAAGAAGGGTGACCCGATCCTGCACATCCTTCCCCGGATCCCCGAGGCGCACGTCGTGCAGCTTGGGACCTTCTCGTCCGGTGGGGTCGCCGTCCCCTGCTCCGAGATGCTGAAGCAAAAGGAGATCGCCTACCGCGCTCAGGCGATCGGGGCGAAGGTGATCGTCGCCGACCCCTCGACGGCCGGAGCGGCGGAGGCGGCGCGGGCTGAGTCTCCTCTTGCCACGCTCATCCTCATCGGGGGGGAGCGCCAAGGCTGGATGAGCTTCGAGGAGCTTGTGCGCAAGGGCTCACCCAAGGCGGCGAAGGTGAAGATCGGTTCAAACGACCCGATGACGATCAACTTCACCTCCGGGACGACGGGGAGCCCCAAGCCGGTCGTGCACAAGCACCGCTGGATGTACTGTCACAACCGGGTTACCGCCCGCTACTGGTGGGACGCGTCGGAGGAGGACATCCTCTGGGCGACGACCGCTCCCGGGTGGGCCAAGTGGTATTGGAGCCCGGTCGGGGTCGGGCTAACCACGGGGGCCTCCCAGCTCCTCTACAACGGCCGCTTCGAGGCGGAGCGCTACCTTGAGCTTCTCGAGAAGTACCGGATCACGAAGCTCTGTGCGACCCCCACGGAGTACCGCCTCTTCGCGCAGGTCCCCGACATGGGGCGCTACAAGCTTTCCTTGAAGGACGCCCTCTCCGCGGGGGAGCCTCTGAACGTGGAGCCGATCGAGGCGTTCAAGCGGGCGTTCGGGGTGACGATCCGCGACGGCTACGGCCAGACGGAGAGCGTCTGCCTCGTCTGCAACTACCCGGGGTTCAAGGTGAAACCGGGGGCGATGGGGGTGCCGACCCCGGGTCCGGGCGCGACCCTGCTTGACGAGAAGGGGAACCCCGTGAAGAACGGCGAGGTGGGGGAGATCGCCGTCCGGCCGGGGAACCCAGCGATCTTCGACGGGTACTGGAAGGCGCCCGAGCTCGACCGGGAGGCCTTCTCCGGCGGTTGGTACCGAACCGGAGACCTCGCGCGGATGGACGAGGAAGGGTACCTCTTCTTTGAGGGGCGGGCCGACGACGTGATCCTCACCTCCGGGTACCGGATCGGCCCGTTCGAGGTCGAGGACGCCCTGGTCAGCCACCCGGCGGTCGTCGAGGCGGCCGCGGTCGCTGCCCCGCACCGCGAGCGGGGGGAGATCGTGAAGGCATTCGTCATTCTCGCCACAGGGTACAGGCCCTCTGAGGAACTGGTGAAGGAGCTGCAAGAGCATGTGAAGCGCGTGACTGCGCCGTACAAGTACCCGCGGGCGATCGAGTTCGTGGCCGAGCTCCCCAAGACGACGAGCGGGAAGATCAAGCGGGCCGAACTCAAGCGCCGCGAGTGGGAGGGGTGGGATAGACGATGATGAGCGAGCGTGCCTTTCTTTTTGGGGCGGTCTTCCTCCTTGTGATTCTCTTCCTTGCCACGAGCGCTCTTGCGACGGGGATTGGCCTGGGGACCTCGTTCTACACGATCGACTTCTCAGCGGCTCTCGCGAAGGTCCCCGGTGTAGCGGCGGAGGCGCTCTCGGCGCTCGAGGTTCCTGAAGAGGACGCGGCCGGGATCCTAGCCGACGTCGAGGCGGCGCTCGTCGACTTTCCGACCGTCCTCCCGGTTCCCCTTCTCGGCGGGGCCGTCGAGGTCCCTTTGCCGTTTGGGGTGATCGACGCGGTCCGAATTTCGGGAGGGGTCCTCACCGACGGGATCCTGCGCGGGGTCGCGGACCTGTTTGGCGTCGAGGTTCCGGAGCCACTGATCGACGTCGCGGTCGACGAAGAGGGGTTCGAGGGAGCGTTCACGGCGGACCTCACCTTCTCCACGTTCATCCTCTCGGCCGACCTCGTCAAGCGGTTCGACCTCGTTCTTCTCGGGATGAATCTCGGATTAGGCCTTGACTTCACCCAGGGGAGTGTGACCCCGGAGATAAGCTACGAGGTCCCGCCCGAATTCGAGGGCGGGGTCGCCTCCGCCCTCACGAGCCTCCACCTCGACGGGTTCCGCTGGTCGGCGTTCGCCGTGCATGGTCTGGTCGGGCTCGAGATCGGGCCGCCGTTTTTCCGCCTCGCCGCCGAGGCGCGGGTCCTCCTCTCGCTTGTCCAGACGAGCGGCTGGTGGGGGATCGAGGTGGGCGACGTCGCAGGGAGCGTGGGGTTTTGGATCCGGTTCTGATGGACGATCGGAGGTTGCTAGAGCACGCGATCGAGGCGCGGAAGCGAGCCTACTGCCCGTACTCGCGGTTTCCGGTCGGGGCGGCCCTCCTGTGCAGAGACGGGACGGTCGTCACGGGCGTGAACGTGGAGAACGCGGTGAACGGCCTCTCCCTCTGCGCGGAGCGGGTCGCCCTGTTCAAGGCGATCTCCGAGGGGAAGCGCGACTTCGTGAAGATCGCGGTCGCCTGCAAGTCCGACCACTGTCGGCCGTGCGGGGCCTGCCGTCAAGTCCTTTACGAGCACGCCCCTGACCTTGAGATCCTGATGGGAAACCCGGAGGGCGGCTTCGTGCGGACGACCGTGCGCGCTCTCCTCCCCGAGCCCTTCTCCCTCTAGGGAGTCGGGGGAGCGGGGACCCGCTCGACGATCAGGGCCGGCGGCGCGACGGGCCCTTCGACGAACGTGTAGGCGCCCTCGACGAGGGCCCGCGCCTGCGCGAGGTTCGTCTCGTCGTTCACGTGGAGGATCGCGAGGGACTCCCCATCCTTGACCGCGTCACCGGCCTTGTGCACAAGCTCGACCCCGACCGCGGGGTCGATCCGGTCCTCCTTGACGAACCGGCCGGCGCCGAGGAGGTTTGCCGCACGACCCACGGCGAGGGCGTCGAGGCGGGATACGGTCCCGGAGCGCGGAGCCTCGAGAGCGATCGTCTTTGTTGCGCGGGGGAGGAGGTCGGGATCGTCGATGACCCGCGGGTCCCCGCCCTGATTCTTCACGAGCTCCTCGAACTTCGCGAGGGCCCGGCCGTCGCGCAAGAGGCCCTCTAGCGTTGAGAGGGCGCTTTGGCGGTTGGCCGCCTTCCCCGCGGCGAGGAGGAGCTCCGTCCCCAGCTCGCAGCACAGGGTCTCCAAGTCCTTCGGGCCCTCTCCCTTCAGGGCCTCGATCGCCTCACGCACCTCGAGGGCATTCCCCACCCGGTGGCCCAGGGGCTGCGACATGTCGGTGATGAGGGCGGAGATCCTCCGGCCGAGGCGCGCGCCGATCGAGACGAGGGAGCGGGCGAGGCGGCGCGAGTCCTCGAGCTTGGGGAGAAACGCCCCGGACCCCGTCTTCACATCGATCACGATCCCCCTTGCCCCCCCGGCGACCTTCTTCGACAGGATCGAGGCGACGATGAGCGGGAGGGAGTCGACCGTCGCCGTGACGTCGCGCAGCTCGTACAGGAGCCGGTCGGCGGGGACCATGTCCGCCGTGTGGTCGGCGAGGGCGAGACCGGAGCGCTCGACGAGGCGAAGGAACTCCTCGCGGGAGAGGTCGGTGCGGAGGCCGGGGATCGATTCGAGCTTGTCGATCGTCCCGCCGGTGTGACCGAGGGCGCGTCCGGAGAGCTTGGCGACGACGAGCCCAGATGCGGCGAGGAGCGGGATCAAGACGAGGGTCGTCTTGTCGCCCACACCGCCGGTCGAGTGCTTGTCGACCGGGAAGCCTCCGAGAAAGGAGAGGTCGAGCATCGTGCCGGAGTGGGCCATGACGTCGGTCAGGATGGCCGTTTCCTCGTCCGTCATCCCGCGGTAGAAGATCGCCATCAGGAGGGCGGAGACCTGGTAGTCTGGGATCTCCCCGTTCACGTACCCCTGGATCAGGTACTCGATCTCCTCGCGGGTGAGTGTCCCTCCGTCGCGTTTCTTGCGGACGAGATCAACCGTCTTCATCGGCTTCATTCTAGGAGGGGGTGCCCGTCGCGTCCACCGGGGAGGCGACCGGGGAGGGCGGCGGCTATACTCTCCCCGCGGAGGTGAGAGGATGCCTAGCTTCCCGCGATTCCTCTTTCGGGTGAAGGACCGGCAGATCGAGGAGGAGGCGCGGCGGATGGTCGACTCCCTGGGGATCGACGACATCGAGATCCGACGCGACGACACGATCAAGGACGCCTGGCTTGAGGACAACAAGGCCCTAAAGACGACCTACGGCCTCGCGGACATCCAGGAGTACCTGGAGTATCTTGTTTCATGCAAGTAATCTAGGAGAGGGGTCTTACTCGAGCTTGGCGCGGAGCCGACTCGAGAGATAATCGATCGCCCAGACGGCGACGATGATCAGGAGCATCAGCATCCCCGCTTGCTCCCACTCCCACTGCCGGATGTAGTCGAAAAGGTTCTGCCCGATGCCGCCTCCGCCGACGACGCCGATGATCGTCGCCATGCGGACGTTGATGTCCCAGCGGTAGAGGGTGAAGGAGAGGTAGGGGTTGATGATCTGGGGGACGATTCCGTACCGGATGACCTGGATTCGGTTCGCCCCGGTGGCCGTGATCGCCTCGACCGGGCCCGGGTCGATCGACTCGAGCCGCTCGGAGTAGAGCTTCACGAGGTCGGCGACCGAGTGGACGAAGAGGGCGAGCACGCCCGGGAAGGCTCCGAGCCGCACCCAGACGACGAAGATGATCGCCCAGACGATCGGTTCGATCGAGCGGATGATGCTCATTACGGCTCGGACGATCGTGTAGATGAATCGTCCGACCAAGCCGCGCATCAGGTTCCTCGCCGCTAGGAAGCTCAGGGGTGCCGAGACGACGATCCCGAACAGGGTCGCCATCAGCGCCATGAACAGGGTGACAATGAGGAGGCCGAGCCCGTTTGAGAGGATAGACCAATCCGGCCGGAACAGACGCCTCCAGACGATCGCCGTGTTCCGGGCTCCCGTGAAGAGGGCGTGCAGGTCGATCTTGGTGATGGAGAAACCGGCGGCGAGCGTCAGGAGAAGGGCGCACAGGGTAACGATCCCCCAGCTCGTCTTGTACCAGCGGACGCGCGGCGACGATCCTTCGACCTTGGTGAACCGGGAGTCGCTCCAGCGGTCGTGCCAGGCGAGGTGGTCAGCGTCCCACAGGGTTGAGAGGATCCCAACGACGGGTAGGAACGAGACGTGCCACGCGAGGAGCCGGCGAAGCCGCGCTCCCGGCCGGGCAGGCGAGCCGTTCTTCGAGGCGAGGACTGTCCCGGTTGCTTTCATGGCGACGGAGGTTCCGAACGTCTCCCAGAGAACGGCCGCCTCAACGACGACCGCAACGAGGACCCACCACGGGACCAGGAGGTAAACTCCCTCGCCAAAGGCCACGCGGCTGTAGCAGTAGGACGCGATGACGAAGAGGTAGAAGACGAGGAGCGTGTCCGCGAGGAAGACGCCGACCTCAGAAGAGAGGCGACTGAGCCCCGCGAGAAGACGAGGCTTGGGTGCAAGGGTTTCACTGTGGATGTCGCCGTTCATCCTACGCGATCCTCTCCCGGACGCGGCCGCTCACGTAGTCCATCAGCCAGACGACCGCGATGATCACGACGACCACGGCACCCACCTCGCGCCAGCGGATCTCGTTCTTGTAGTAGAAGAGCATGCGGCCGATTCCTCCGCCACCCACAAGCCCAACCACGGTGGACATCCGGACGTTGATGTCCCAGCGGTAGAGGGTGAAGGCAAGGAAGGATGGAACGACTTGTGGGATGATCCCGTAGCGGATCACTTGCCAGCGGCGGGCGCCGGTCGCGGCGATGGCCTCTAGGGGACCGGGATCGATGGCTTCGACCTGTTCCGAATAGAGCTTCCCCAACGCGGCGAGCGTGTGCACCGCAAGGGCCAGGACTCCGGCGAAGGGGCCGAACTTGACCCACACCGCGAAGACAAGGGCCCAGACGATCGTCTCGATCGATCGCACGACGTTGAAGAATCCCCGAGTTCCGGTGTAGACAAGCCACCCGACCGGGCCGCGGGCCATGATGTTCCGGGCGCCAAGAAACGAGAGCGGGAACGCGAAGACCACACCGAGCACGGTCGCCATGAGGGCCATGAAGATGGTCTCGATGAGAGCCCCCCCGATCGAGTCCTCCAACACGGGGTCAGGCAATGCGAAGTGCGTGAAGTCCGGAGTGGCGAGCCACCTCCAGAGGTACCCGGTGCTCGACCCGCGGCTCACCAGCGTTCGCAGGCTGATCTCGGTCGAGAGGGACCCGACGTAGACGGTGAGACAAACGAGGAGGAGCACGAAGAGCCCCCAGCTCGACTGCCACCACCGGCGTCCGGGACCGACGACTCCCGACTCGGCTGTAGGGACGACGCGCGTCCCCGCGGCGCGGTCCCGCCAGGGCTCTCTGCCTTTCTTCGCGGGCCAGAGAGAGCCCAGGATCGCGTTCGCAGCGAGCCAGGAGAGACCGGCCACCACGACGAGGATCGCCGCGGCCGCCACCGCGATCCCAGCGGATGGCGCCCAGCCTCCCAGGGGAGAGGTGTAGATTCCGGGGAAGAGGGAGACTCCGTGCCCCTTCGTCACGCTGTCGAGGAGAGAGCCGAGCAGAACCGCGGGAAGAGCCAGGAGTGCGGCCGCGACAAGCGTCATCATCCAGGACAGAAGATCCGTCCCGAGATGTCGAAGCCGCAAGACCCATGTGCTCCTCTTCCCGTCGCCGCGGACGAGGACGAGCCCCAGCGCCTTCCAGCCGACCGAGGTTCCTAGATTCTCCCACAGCAGGGCGAGGACGAACGTCGCCCCGACGGCGACCCCGTACCCGTAGACCGGAAAGGGGACCCGATAGACCGGAGAGACCAGGACGAGGACTCGATACCAGTAGTTGATGAGGAAGTAGACGCAATAGGAGAGGTAGAGCAGAAGGCCCCAATCGGTCAGGAGCGCGATGAGCGAGTTCTTGGGAAGTCGGAATCTCGGTCTCACCTAGCGGATCTCCACCTCTTCCGCGTCTTCACCGTAGATCTCCTTGAACTTGGCCTCGTCGATCTCCGCGGGGAGGCCTTCGAACACGACCTGGCCGTCCTTGAGGGCGATGATCCGTGTTCCGTAGCGACGGGCCAGCGAGAGGAAGTGCAGGGCGCAGACCACGCTGACCCCGTCGCGCCGGTTCATCTGCTCGAGGTACTGAAGCACGGAGTTCGACGTCGCCGGATCGAGGGCCGAGACCGGCTCGTCGGCGAGGAGGATCTCCGGCTCCTGCATCAGGGCGCGGGCGATCCCAACACGCTGCTGTTGCCCTCCCGAGAGCTCGTCTGCCCTCACGTACATCTTCTCGAGAAGGCCCACCCGCTCAAGGCTCTCCCGCGCCCGCTCGAGGTCGTTTCGCGGGAAACGCCCCACAAGGGTCTCGGCGGGCGGCGCGTACCCCAGGCGACCGGCGAGGACGTTCGTCAGGACGGAAGAGCGCTTCACCAAGTTGAAGTGCTGGAAGACCATCCCGATTCGGCGACGGATCTGGCGGAGTTCCGCGCCCTTCGCCTTCGTGACGTCCACCCCGTCGAGGAGGATCCTCCCCGAGGTCGGCTCGATCAGGCGGTTAATGCAGCGCAAAAGGGTCGATTTCCCCGACCCGGAGAGGCCGATCAAGACGACGAACTCGCCGCGGCGGATCGAGAGCGAGACGTCGCGCAGGGCAAGGACTTCGCCCCGCTCGTAAACCTTCGTGAGATGCTCGATGACGAGATGTGCGTCAGCCATGCCTACCTTTCAGAGAAACGGGGAGAGAAGAGGTCGTCCTCTCTCCCCGCGTGAACGCCACGAGCGATGTCCCTCAGCTTATCTCTTCGGGACTTCGTATCCCAGAGCCTTGCGGGCGATGTCGTAGTACTCGTCCGTGACCGGCTGCATGCCGGACCACTGGTAGAACTTCGCGTTGTTCCAGATCGCGAAACCCTCGGGCGTGGAGATGTGCTTCAGGAGGGCCGCGACGAGCTTGTCTTTCAGGTCGGCCGGGAAGTTCGAGACGAAGGCCAGGCAGTCATTCGGGATCGGGCCAACGACCGCCACGATGCCGGCCTTCGCGAACACGTCCGGGTAGTCCTTCAGGACGGAGAAGCGCAGGTCCTCGCAGGCCCAGCGGAGCCCATCGCGGACGAGCGCGTTGTTGTACCGGTCCCAGACCATCAGTTCAGGATCATCACCCCAGTTCCACTGGATTCCCTGGTCCCGCAGACACTGCGGGGCGATCGGCGGGGACCCGAAGGAGGTGCAGAAGTCTCCCTGTCCCTGCAGGAGAGCGGCCAGCGAGGCGGGGTGCCCGCCGGTCTCGATGGTCTGCGGGTTGGGCACGACACCAGCCTCGTCGAGCGCGACCTTTGGGTACTTGTACCCTGAGGCCGATCCGCGATCGTTGTAGATCCAGATCTTGCCAGCGAGGTCCTGAATCGACGTGTACCCCCTGGAGCGCAGGGCGTAGAAGGAGGAGAAGTAGAAGGTGTAGCCCTTCCGGACGGCGGCCATGACGGGATAGACTCCGCCGTTCGTCGCCTTGTAGATGTCCAAGTACATGGTGGTCGTCGGGATTCCGAAGACGTCCTCCTGCGCGGTGCGGAACGCCTCGACTCCGGCGGCGTAGTCGGCGGCCACCCGCGGCACGACGTACAAGCCTGTCTCCTGGAAGATGTAGTTCACGATCGCGTCGGCGGATGCCTGAATGACCGACGTGTTCGTCGACGGTGGGAAGAGCATCTGAATCGGTTTCTCTTTGGTGCCCAGTTGCTGTCCGAGCACCCCGCCCGTCACCAGCCCCACGATGGCCAGAGCGACCATCGCCACGACCAAGCGCCTTGAAGCACGGTTCTTCATGCTGCACCCCCAGATGTGAGATACATCACACATCATAGACCCTTCCTGCTCGCTAAGTCAAACGGGACTACTCGCGTTTGTACGGCTCTCCAAGCGCCTTGGGGAAGCGGACCCGGCCGACCACTCCGGCCACGACCAAGAGCGTGACCACGTAGGGGATCATGGCGATAAACTGCCAGGGAATGGCCTTCGATCCAGGGAGATTGCGGATCCAGGTCGCCAGGCTCTCGAAGAGCCCGAAGATGAACCCCCCCAGGAGTCCCAAGAGAGGATTCAGCCCGCTGAAGACCACCGTCGCGAGGGCGATGAACCCTCTACCGGCCGAGATTTCCTTCGTGACCGATCCGATCCACGACACGCTGATGTAGGCCCCGGCCAGCCCAGCGAGGACTCCGCCGAACGTCGTGGCGAGGAGTCGAACGAGGTTCACATTGATCCCCGCCACGTCCGCCGCCTCCGGTGTTTCCCCGGCCGCCTTCAGGATCAGGCCAGCCCTTGTCCGTTTCAGGAACCAGTGGGCGAGGAACGGAACGACGAGCGCGACGAAGATGATCGGGCTGAGGCTCCCTACCGGGGTCTGGATCGGCGCGAGCCTCCCCGAAGCGGGGACCGCCTGGAATCCCGGCGACCCCAGCATGATCAGGCCGAAGGCGACGAACCCGAGCGCAAACAGGTTGATCCCGATCCCGGTGATCATCTGGTTCCCTTTCCAGTAGGTGTTGATGATCGAGAAGATGAGCCCAATCAGCGCGCCGATTCCCATTCCGACGCAGAGACCCACGATCGGCCCGCCGATCTTCGCGCCCACCACCCCCATAAACGCGCACGTGAGTAGGATTCCCTCAAGGCCGATGTTGAATAGGCCTGCAGTCTCCCCGATGATCTCGCCCACGGCTGTCAGCACCAACGGAACCATCGCGTGGAGAGAGATGAAGAAGATGCCCCAGAAGTACTTCATTGCGCGGATCGCCCTCCCAGAACGCGCCTGAATTGGCTGCGGATGAACCGGAAAAGGCGTACTAGCTCAGGGACCGCCATCGCGAGGACGATGATCCCCTCAACCACCCGCACCATTTCGAGCGGGACTCCCGCGGTGAGCTGCATGATCCGTCCCCCGGCGGTCAGCCCACCGAAGAAAATGGCCGCGATGATGATCCCAATCGGGTGATTCCTCCCGACCATGGCAACGGCCATCCCGTCGAACCCGACACCGGCGATGTTGCCAAGACCACTGAAGACGGCGTAGGTTGGGGGTTCACCCATCACGACGCACGCGCCGGCAAGGCCCGCGCCCATCCCGCCCAAGATGAACGAGAGGAGCATCGTCCGGCGGCTGTCGATCCCCCCGTACCGGGCCGCCGTTGGGTTCAGGCCGGCCGCACGCACTTCGTAGCCTGTCACCGTGTGCCACAGGATGAAGTACATGACGACGGCGAAGGCGACCGCAGCGAAAAGGCCGTATGAGAGGTCTGTACCGCGGACGAGGAGAGGGAAGCGCGCACTCAGCGGCACGCTGATCGTCTTTTCTCCGCGGATTGGGTCCGTGAGGATGTTCGCCACGAGATAGAAGGCCAAGAAGTGCGAAATCCAGTTGAACATGATGGTCGAGATAACCTCGGAGACGCCTCGCGCAGTCTTCAGAAGTGCTGGAACGATGCTCCACGCTGCGCCGGCCACCATGGCGAACACGATGGCCACGATCTGATGGAGGCCGGTGGGGAGCGTGAAGTACCCCACGGTCACCGCGGCGAGGGCCCCCACGATGAGTTGCCCCTCTGCGCCGATGTTGAACATCCCGGCGCGAACGCAGATAGAGAACGTGAGCGCCGTGAGGATGAGGGGAGTCCCTCGCGCGAGCGAGCTCGCAAACCCGTAGAGACTGCCGTACGCACCCTGGAAGAGAGCGGCGTAGGCCTTGATGGGGCTGTATCCCCAGATCTTCATCAGGAGAGCCCCCACGAGAAGACCCACGGCGCCAGCGAGGAGCGACTCCAGGGCCGGGTTGAGACCGGTGAGGGTCCGTCGCCGGAGAGATCTCCACCGGGAACCGGCTGCTCGAGCGTCTGCGCTCATGCCGCCTCCTTTGCCGCCATTCCGCCCATCAAGAGGCCGATCTTCTCCCGACCGAGTTCTCCCGGCCTGGACACCACCATGAACCGACCCTCATACATGATGGCCATCCGATCGCAGAGAGCGAGAACCTCGTCGAGATCCGCCGACACGAGGAGGATCGCGCGGCCGTTGTCGCGCATCTCGAGAAGGAGGTTCCGTATGTACTGCGCTGCGCCGATGTCGAGGCCTCGCGTTGGCTGCGAGGCGATGACGATCGCCGGATCCTTCGCCAGCTCGCGGCCGACGATCAGCTTCTGCTGATTCCCTCCGGAGAGGCTCTTCGCCGGGGCGCTGGGCCCGGTCGCCTGGATCCCGAAGCGATCCATCAACTCGCGCACGTGCTGATTGATCTTCCGCCAGCGCAGGAAGGACAGGGGCCCGCGGAACTCATCCCACCGCTGTACCCCGAGAATCGCGTTCTCGGCCAACGTGAACGGGAGGACGAGCCCAAGCTTCCAGCGGTCCTCCGGGACGTGCGCGACCCCCAGCCGGTAGATCTCCCGCGGGTCCTTGCCGAGGGCGCTCGTTCCGTTGATGGTGGCCACTCCCTGCGTTGCCTTCCGGAGTCCCGTGAGGGCCTCGACGAGCTCGCTCTGGCCGTTTCCCTCGACGCCGGCGATCCCAAAGATCTCGCCTCCGTAGACGTCAAAGGAGAGGTCCTTCACGGCGATCTCCTTCGTGTCCGCCTTCACGGCGAGGCCTTCGACATGGAGGACGCTCGCTCCTGCACGCTGCGCAACCTGGCGAACAGCCCCCTCGTCCCGGGCGGGCTCACCCTCCGCGAGTTCAACGGCCTTCTTACCAATGAGCTCGACTGTTTCACCGACCATCAACCGGGCGAGGCGCTCCGAGGTCGCCTCCGCCGTCCTGACGTCGCCGACCATCTCCCCGTGTCGCAGGACGACGATCCGATCGGTAACCGAACCGACTTCCTTCAGCTTGTGCGTGATGAGGATGATGGACTTGCCCGCCTCCTTCAGCCGTCGCAAGAGGGCAAAGAGCTCATCTACCTCGAGGGGGGTGAGGACCGAGGTCGGTTCGTCCAGAATCAGGAGGGTGACGTCCCGCGACAGGACCTTCAGGACCTCTACCCGCTGCTGCTCGCCGACGGCGAGTTTTTCCACGGGTACGTCGAGCGGGACGTGCAGGCCGCTCTCTTCCATTAGCCTCTTCAACTCGTTTCGCGTCGTGTCCAGGTGAAGGCGCGTGAACGGGCGGCGGTGGCTCAGGGCCACGTTTTCTGCGGCGGTGAACGTTCCGACAAGGGCGAAGTGCTGATGGACCATCCCGATCCCGAAGTCGAGGGCCTCGCGGGGACTTGAGAACTTCACGGGGCCGTGCGGCGAGATGACACGTCCCTGCGTTGGCGGAAGAAGGCCCGACAAGATCTTCGTCAAGGTCGTCTTCCCGGACCCGTTCTCGCCCAAGAGTCCGAGGATTTCGTGGGGGTGGATCTCGAGCGTGACCTTCTTCAGAGCGACCGTTCCGTCGGAGTAGACCTTGGTGATCCCTTCCGCTCGGAGGAAGTACCCGTCCTTGTCGGCCTTCTTTCGGGTCTCACCTGCTGCTTCATTCATGAATACCCCCGATGCTGCAGGTTCTTCGAACGGAAAAAGGGAGAGGGGTGAGTTCACCCCTCTCCCATCTCGTCAACTATGTGCCAATGAATGGCTAGCGCGTCAGGGGATACTGCGCGCGCACCGCTTCCATCTCGGGCTTGGTCTCCGCCGTCGGGACGACGATCGTCCCGGCGAGGATCCCGGCCTGGAGCTCGTCGACGGCCTGCCAGATCCAGTACGGGACGCTAGCCCGGTTCGTCGCCCAGTTGGCGATCGTCGAGTAGACGTCCGCCTGCTCGAGCGCCCCGCCGGCCATCCCGAACGCCATGAAGTCGAGGAGATCCTGCGCGCCGCTGATTGCGACCCCGCCTTCCTTGAGGCCGAGGCTCGTCACGCCGGCCACGAACTTATTCTCCACGACCGCCTTTACGGCGGCGTAGCACGCGTTATCGACGCGCTTCATGCCGCTCGCGATTCCGTAGCGGCCGTTCCCCAGGTAGTCCTGGTTCGCGTCGACTCCGAAGTAGTAGGGCGCTCCGGTCGTCGTGCCGATTGCCTTGTGCTTCTCGGTGATCGCCTCGAGGTCGCCTACTCCAAGCGGTCCGGCCACGTTGTAGACGGCCACCGCGCCCTGGGCCAGCTGGGCCTCCGTCGCTGACTTGCCGAGCGCGATATCGCTGAACGTTCCGGTGTAGGTGTAGAGGAGCCCAACGTTCACCGTGTGGCTCGTCACCGCGGCGTACTTCTGCAGACCCCAGGTGATCCCGAAGCGGTACCCGGCCTCGAAGTGGTAGAGGACCGGGATCTCGATCCCGAGGACGCAGCCGACGTAGTTGTAGTTCTGGGACGCCGCGAGCATTCCGCCGAGGGCGCCGACCAGGGCCGACATCTCGTTCTCCCGGAAGACGTAATTCAAGATGTTCGGGCCGGTGATGTATCCAACGTCGATGATGGCGAACTTCTGGTTCGGGAACTCCTGCGACGCCTGGGCAAGCGCGTCACCGAGGAGGAACCCGACGCAGATGATCAGCTTGTACTGGCCCGTCCGGGCCGCGTTTCGGATGTTGGGGAGATAGTCCGCGGCTGTCGCGCTCTGAATCTCCACCATATCCAGATTGAAGTCCTTCGCTGCCTGATCCGTTCCCTTGAACCCCATGTCGTTGAACGAGAGGTCGCCGCGTCCGCCCACGTCCAGGATAACCGCGACCTTGTCCTTCGCTACGCCAACCATGCCCACCAAGGAAATCCCCAGGACGAGCACAGCCAGCAGTGCCAGAATTCTCTGCAACTTCACGCTTGCCTCCTTGTACTACTCTCTAATACTGGGTCGTTAAATGACCCTCTATGATGAAATTGTACCTGCTTTGGCCGTGGAATGCCATGTAGAGGAGGACGGCTTGAGTTGCCGTTCCATGAAGCCTAAAATGGCCGTATGGGACGCGGTCTGGGGCCTCTCCTTGCGGGGATTCTCGTGCTCGCGGCCGGGATTGGGGGCCTGGCCTCGCCAGCTTCGCTTGGCTCGGCGTTTGCCGATACCTACACGGCGTTTGCTCCGCTCTACGCTCTGTACTCCGGGTACGCCGGCTACCTTCTTCAGGGGATGGAGGTCACCGTCCCGCCTGGTCTCGAGGGGGCCTGCGACCGCTTTGCCGTCCATCTCGCAGCGCTCCAGATGGCGTTCATCGTGCAGACGGACTCCCAACGTGTGGAGGAGGTGACTTCCCTGGCTCACCTGCGCGAGAACGCCCTTTCCTTCTGCGACCAGTACCGCGAGGCGGTTGAATCCATCGCCACGAGCGAAGCAGCGGATCTCGTCGTTCTTGCGGATCTGGCCGGAAGAGGGTTCTTCTCACGGATTCAGGCGCTGAATGGGATTCTCCAGGAGGTCTTCTCCCAGACGCTCGAGGATCTCCAGCCGGGCTTCGACCACTGGTCCTTCTCCGCGGCCTTCGCCACCCGGACAGTTCTCCTCCAGGAGGAGCTTCTGCGGATCGACCCGAGCCTCGAGCAGATCCTCCTCGGGGCGGGCTCTTCTCCCTCCGTCGATCTTCCCGACGAGATCGCGGAGGCCGTCCGGTCCCTTGCCTCTCTCTCTGGGAGGGACCTCTCCCCCGAGGAAAGAGAGGAAGCGCGTGGGTTCGCCCTGCAGATTCACGCGTTTCTTGTGGGGAGAGGCTAGGAACTGAGTGTGGGGGTTGGGGAAGGCGGGCCTGCTGCCTGATCCCGCCTTCCCCGGGTAAGAACCGTTGGCTGTTCTACCGCATCTCTTCCTGCGACAGACCCCCGGTAGGAGATGTCGCCCCACCCGGGGCATCCGGGTGGGAGCGAGGAAGCCTTTTCTTCCCTCTCCCCGCGCTCTCGGGACGGTAGAGAGGACCGGTAAGGAGGTAACCGCAACCTTTGCTTCCCCTCGCGAAGCGGCATCTCGCGCTCCTTGTCGTAAGCTCGGAAGAAGGGTAGCGAGAACGAGGCGGCGCCGAGAGAACAGGGGTTAAGGCGAAAGAGGCCCTTCGCGACGGCTCTTTGGCCCAGCGGTCCGGGGTGCAGGTGTCGGGTGTCCGGTCTACTCGGGAGGGATCTTAGCGATGCGCCAGTAATCCTGGACGGTCCCGATCAAACGCTCGAAGTCCTTGGAATCGACGGGTTTCGTCATGTAGCTTGCCGCGCCACTGTCGTAGGCCTTGACCATGTCTTCTTCCCGCTCGGAGATAGTGAGGACGATCACCGGGATCCGGCGCAGGCGCTCGTCCTCTTTGATTTTGGACAGGACCTCGAGCCCGTTGATCTTGGGGAGGTTGAGGTCGAGGAGGACGAGGTCGGGCCGGGGGACGTCCTCGAACTCACCCTCGCGATGCAGGAAGTCGAGGGCTTCCTCTCCGTCGCGGGCGAAGTACAGCTCGCACTTGACCTCGCTCTTGCGCATGGCGCGCTTGATGATCGTGACGTCGTCGGGGTTGTCCTCGACCACGAGGACTTTCATCTTCTCTGGGTTAAGCATGGATCTCCACCTCTCTCTTGGCGGCCGCCTTGGGGATGGTAAAGTAGAAAGTGCTCCCTTTGCCAACCTCCGATTCCACCCAGATCTCCCCCCCGTGCTCCTCCACGATCCGCTTGCAGATCGCGAGGCCCACTCCTGTTCCTTCATAGTCCTCTCTCGGGTTCAGTTTTTCAAATATCCCGAAGATCCGCTCTTGGTAGCGCGCCTCGATCCCGATCCCGTTGTCCTGCACGAAGAACGTGTGCATTCCGCGGTTGCGCGATTCGGTGCGGCAGCCGACGTGCACCGTGGGGAGCGCCTTGTCGTTGTACTTGATGGCGTTGACGACCAGGTTGCTGAGCAGCTCGCCGATGCGGGTCTTGCTCCCCATCACCGCAGGAAGGTCCTCGTCCACCTGGAGGTTGACCCCGCGCAGGCGCACGCGGAGATCCTCCTTGATCTCCTCAAGGACCCTGCTCACGTTGACCCGCTCGAAGGACGCCGTGTCCATATGGATGCTGGCAAGGGAGAGGAGGTCGTTGATCAGCTCGCGCATGCGGGATGAGGTTTTCTTTAGGGTGTGCAGGTAGTTCACGCCCTCTTCGTCCAGCCGGTCGGCGTAGTCCTCAAGCAAGAAGCCGCTGAACGCCTCGACCGTGCGCAGGGGCTCCTTCAGGTCGTGGGAGACGACGTGGGAGAATTCTTCGAGCTTTTCGTTCGTCCGTTCCAGGTGCTTTGTCTTGTCGCGCAGCCCCTCCTCCAGGCGTTTGATCTCAGTGATGTCGATGTAGTGATCGATGCGGCCGCCCTTATACTGCTCGGTCTCGATCGGGATCGAGCGGTACTCGAGGATCCGCTCCTCGCGGCCCAGGCCGGGCCGCACGTGGCAGGTGCAGGAGTCGACCCGCGTCCTGTTTTCGGTTGCCTCCTCCACCACGCGGCCGAAGGCGTCTGCGTCCTCGAAGACCCCGACGTAGCGGGACAGGGCGCGCAGGGCGTCGATCCCGATCAGCCGCTCGCGGTCGATCCCGAAGAAGCGGCCGATCGTCTCGTTCGCCCAGACGACCTGTCTTTTGTGATCGGTGATGATGATTCCCGAGTCGAGGGTGTCGATCGCGGCCTCGATCAGGTAGCGGTAGCGCGCCTCCGTCTCCATCAGGCGGCGCTCGAGTTCCGCCTGCTGGCGGAGGTCGCGCGCCTCCAGGACTGCCACGCGCTCCGTCGCCCGCGTCGCCTTCAGTTCGACCGGGATCACGTCGCGCGACTGGGAGATGAATCGGAGTTTGACGTCGCGCATCTCCCCACGCTCGAAGAGGCGGGTGAGTTCCACCTTGATCGAATCGATCTCCTCGGGATGGACGTACTCTGCGAGTTGGAGCGTCCGCTTGGTCGGGTAGCCAAGCGTCGTGCGCGAGGCTTCGTTGCGCTTCAGCGCCGTTCCGTCCTTATCGATGAAGTGAATGGGGTTCATGGAGTTCTCGAAGATCTCCTCGTCGTAGCTCTCCTTGAGGCTCTTTGACCTGCGCCACCGGTCGCGCTTGCGCCTGCTTCTCGAGTTCAAAAGGCCAATTCCACCCCCCAGAGTGAGGTCGAGGGCCGCGAGGCCGAGGAGGAGGGGGACGCCGTTCGAATCGCGGAAGAGGAGGAGGAAAGAGATCCCCAGGAGGGCCGTGGTGAGGCCGAGAAGGAGCCCCCCGCGCAGGCGGAGCGACCAAGCACCGAGGGCAAGCGGGATTGCGAGGGCGACGAAGACGAGCCCTGTTGGAGAATAGCCTGAGTTGTGGAGGAGAAGGATCGCCAGGATCGCAATTCCGTACGCGACAAGAACGACGATCGCCTTCTCTACTGGGTTCAATCCGCTGACCAAGGATGAGCCGTCCTCGAACGCCGCTCGCACCGTTCACCCGTCGTCTCAAACGCGTATGGGAACCATAAGGAATGTCCTGCCAAGCGGCAAGGACATCAGTCACCCGGGCGGAAGACGTTCTTCTTTTCGCCTCAGATAATCAGGTTGGCATTGAGGTCCACCGAGAAGGGCTCCATGATCTTCTGCAGGTAGTCTTCCCGGAGGATCCGGATCTTGCGGCTCTCAATGGCGATGATCCCACGGTTTTCGAGTTCGCTCAAGGTGCGGATGGCGGTCTTCGAGGAGACCCCGGCCATCTCGGCCAGTTCGGCGCGCGAGAGTTCCACTCCGCTCTTCCCCAAGTGTAGGATCAGACGGGCTAGGCGCTCCTTGCTCGAGGAGTAGGAACGCTCGGCGAGTTTATTCTGGAAGGCCTTGAGCTCTTCGGATAGTCTCTCGTACAGGCGAAAGATCGTCTTGGGATGCCGCTCGAGGAAGTAGAAGAAGTCCCCGCGCTCGATGAATCCGACGACCACTGGGTCCAGTGTCTTTGCGTAGGCGTTGTGAGTCCCCTTGTCGAAAAGGGTCGTCTCGCCGAGGATCTCGCCGGGCCCGATGATCTTCAGGATCTGGCTTTTGGCTCGCATGCTTCGCTTGACGAGCTTCACCATCCCCTCGAAGATGAGGTAGAACCCGAACGCCGGCGCTCCCTCCTGGAAGATGATCTCGCCGGGCCCGTACTGGATCTTACGCACGCCCTCGCGCAGCTTCTCCAAGTCCTTCTCCTTGAGGTCGGAGAAGATGCGGAAGCCTTTGAGGTCGATCATGCCCGTTCCCCCTCTCCCCGCGCCTGCTCGTTCACCCGTCACCTTGTCCCCACCCCCTCATCACCCCGACTAAGGGGTCAAGCGTCCCGTATTGTAACAGATGTCACGTTGGAAGCCAAGTCCCCCGTCGATCCCCTGTTGCGCGCCGGCACTCGAGGGCGGTAGACTCCCCTTACGGGGGAGGAAACCGATGCAGGATGGCAAGATTCGCGTCGCCGCGATCCAGCTTGAGATAAAGGAGGAGGAAGATCCCGCCCGCCTGGCCCGCGTCGCCTCCCTCCTCGAGGCAGCGCGAGGGGCGGACCTCGTCCTCCTCCCGGAGCTGTGGCGGGTGGGGTACTCCGACTTTGGCGCCTACGGCCGCAAGGCGGAGACAATCGAGGGAGAAACGGTCTCACTCCTGCGCGAGAAGGCGAAGGAACTTCGCGCCTTCGTGCTCGGAGGGAGCTTTGTCGAGCGCGTTGGGAAAAGGCTATACAACTCCGCTTTCCTCCTCGATCGGCAGGGGAATCTCAGCGCGCGATATCGGAAGATCCACCTCCTCGACTACCACTCTCAGGAGCGGAGCCTGCTTACGGCCGGGAGCACCGTAGAGGTCGCTGCGACGGAGATTGGGTCCCTTGGCCTTGCGATCTGCCACGACCTGCGCTTTCCGGAGCTATTCCGCGCCCTGACCGAGCGCGGGGCGGAGGTCATCCTCGTCCCGGCCGCGTGGCCCGCCGCGCGCATGGAGGCGTGGGAAGCCCTCTCGCGGGCGCGGGCCGTGGAGAACCAAGGGTACGTCGTCGCCTGCGATGCGACCGGGAGGGGACTCCTTGGCCGGAGCCTCGTCGTCGACCCGTGGGGAGTCGTGGTGGCCTCTCTCGGGGAACGTGAGGGGGTCCTCAAAGCGGAGATCGACCTCCGGGTCCTGCGGGGGTTCCGCGAGGAGTTTTCCGCGTGGCGCGAGCGGTGACGTGCGCTCAAAAACGCGTTCTTGACAGGAACGCGCGCTCTCCTTACACTTCGTGCGGCCGCAGGCCGGAGTGGCGGAATTGGCAGACGCGCAGGGTTCAGGACCCTGTGGGGATAACACCTCGTGTGGGTTCAAGTCCCACCTCCGGCACCCGCTAAGGAGCAGCCGTGACCTTCCCGCATACCCTGCACGAGGCTCTCTCTCTAGTTTCTTCCGGGGCGATGACGGTGGAAAAGATCCTGGAAGGGCTCTTTGCGACGATCGAGGAGAAGGAAGGGGACGTGCGGGCCTACCTCTCCCTCGCCGACGCAAGCGAGCTCTGCGAGGAGGCGAGGAGGAAGGCGGACCTTCCTCTTGGTGGGCTACCGATTGCCGTCAAGGACAACATCTCCGTCCTCGGCTTCCCTCTCGCCTGCGGGTCGCGCTTCCTTGAGTGCTTCTTTCCTGTCTTCGAGGCGACCGCGGTCGAGCGGCTCCGCGCGGCTGGGGCCACCATTCTCGGGAAGACGAACCTGGACGAGTTCGCCATGGGTTCGTCGACCGAGAATTCGGCCTTCTTCCCCACGGGGAACCCCTGGGATCGGGAGAGGGTCCCTGGGGGCTCCTCGGGTGGGTCGGCCGCAGCCGTCGCCGCCTCCGAGGCGCTCGCTGCGTTGGGGAGCGACACCGGCGGGTCAGTCCGCCAGCCGGCGAGTCTGTGTGGGGTGGTCGGGTTGCGGCCGACCTACGGGCTCGTGTCACGCTACGGCCTCGTCGCCTTCGCCTCCTCCCTGGATCAGATCGGCGTCCTCACCCAGGATGTGGAGGACGCCGCCCTCCTGCTCGAGGTGATCGCCGGCCACGACCCGCGCGACGCCACGTCCCTCCCGGTCCGGCCCGACCGCTATCGAGAGAGCCTCCACGAAGGAATCAAGGGGATGCGGATCGGTGTCCCTCGAGAGGCCTTTCCTTGGGATCTCTCCCCAGAGGCGCGAGAGCGGATCGCCTCCTGGGAGGAGGTTGCCTGCGACCTCGGGGCGGAGGTGGTCCCGGTCTTACTTCCCCACGCGCGCTATGCTCTTCCTACCTACCATCTGGTTGCTTGCTCGGAGGCAAGCGCGAACCTCGCCCGTTTCGATGGGGTCCGCTACACCTCGATTGCTCAGGGGGCGACGATCGGCGAGGTCTTCGCGGAGAGCCGGACCCGTGGGTTCGGGGAGGAGGTGAGGCGGAGGGTCCTCCTCGGCACCTACGCCCTGTCCGCAGGCTACTACGAGAAATTCTATGGAAAGGCGCAGCGCGTCCGCCGTCTGATCGCGGAGGACTTCGAGCGAACCTTTCGCTCGGTCGGCCTCCTCCTTTCGCCGACCTCCCCCACTCCCGCCTTCCGCTTCGGCGAGAAGGACGACCCTCTCGCCATGTACCGTGCCGATGTCTTCACTCTTCCCGCGAGCCTAGCCGGGCTCCCCGCGATCTCCATCCCCGGAGGCGAAGTGGATAGCCTTCCCTACGGACTCGAGCTCGTCGCTCCTCGCCTTGGGGAGCGGGCCCTCCTTCGCGGAGCGGCGGCCCTGGAGAGGGCTCTCTCCTAGAGCCGGCCGGCGAGGAGGGCGAGGCCCACGCAGACCCCTTGCACGATCCACAGGCGCAGGGTGATCTTCGGCTCCGGCCACTCGACCGTCGGGAGGAGGTAGGGATAGTCGATCCCCTCCGCGTGCTCGAAGTGATGGTGGAGGGGACTGATCTTGAAAACCCTCCTTCCCGCGAGGCGGAGCGAGAGGACCTGCACGATCACCGAGGCTCCCTCTAGGACCAGGACGCCGGCAAGGAGGGGGAGGAGAAACGCCGTTCCGGTCACGAGCGCGCAGGCGCTGACGACCCCGCCCAGGAAGAACGAGCCGACATTGCCCAGGATGAGCCTCGCCGGGTGGCCGTTCACCCACAAGAACCCAGCGAGGACTGCGACAAGGGGAAGGAGCGTGGCGGCGAGGCCCCTTCCGGGAGAGAGGGCAAGGAAGCCGAGGAGGATGAGGATCGAGACGCCGCTCGCCAGGCCATCGAGGCCGTCGGTCAGGTTCATGCTGTTCGTGGTCGCGAGGAACACGATCCAGGCGAGCAGAAAGCTGGGGATGGTGGAAAGGGAGACGGTCAGCGTGGAGAAGGGGACGCGCAGAGAGGGACTCAGAAGCCCGCGGAAGGCGAAGAAGAGCCCGGCCGAGGCGGCGGTCCCCAGGAGAAGCTGCTGCCACGGCCGCAGTCCGAGCGACCGGCGGTACCCCATCGAGATAAGATCGTCCACGAGCCCGATCGTCCCGAAGGAGAAACCGGACAGGAAGACGACCAATCCCTCGCTCGTTAGATGTCCGGAGAGAGACAGGGAGCACAGCGAGATTCCCCACAAGAAAAGGACGACGACTCCGCCCATGGTCGGCGTCCCGCCCTTCTTCTCATGCAGGTTGGGGCCGTACTCCCGGATGTGCACACCGAGGGAGGCGCGACGCATCCAGCCGGCGAAGAGGTGCGCGACGAGGGCCGTCACAGGCACGAGGAGGAGCGAGAGAAAGACGAGGAGCGTCACCCGTTACCCTCTTCCGCGGAACTCGCCAACGCAGTCGAGGATCGCTCGCCTCAGGGGGGCGCGCGCTTTCTCCTCCTTCGCCTCGAGGGCCGATCGGACGAGTTTGAAGAGATCGTAGGTCGTAAGGAGACAGAACTCCTGCGAGATACACCCGCGCAGGACCTCGGGGGAAAACTGCGTCGGTCGGCGTTTGGGATCGAGTTCGCGCGAAGCGCTCACGACGAGGATCCCCTTCCCCGGGCCCTCTCCGTCAGTGCGCGCCTCGTCCACCCAGCCGAGGAGACGGCGGTAGGGTAGAAGGTCGATCTCGGCCTGAGGGGAGGCCGCGACCGCGACGATCGCGTCCCCCTCCTCGGAGCGAAGGAGAAGGTCGTAGTTCGACTCCTCGACCGCGAATCCAAGGAGCCGAAAGGAGGCCTCGACCGCTGGGAGGAGGGAGAAGCGCCCCTGGGTGTACAGGATTCTTCGGTACTTTGTCAGGCCGTCGAGGCGGGAGGAGAGTTCCTTGATCTTGGCATCGAGGGTCTCGTGCCGATCCACGAGGCTGCGAAGCTCGTCTTGTAGAGCGTCCTCCCCCGGAAGGGGATAGGAGGGGAGCCAGTCCGGCTCGGGGAAGAAGGCGGGGCGGAGAACCGCTCGCGAAACGGCATTCACGAGGGCTTCCGCCTCCCGCGCGGGGGAGACCCCTTCGAGCGGGGGGAGGAGGACGAGGCGCCCCTCCTCGAACGGGATCTCGATCGCGACGACGTCGCCGACCTTGTTCCGGGCAAGGACGGTCGCGAATCGCTCGATCGGTGTTCCGAGGAGGTCCTGGTAGACGGCCTGGTAGACGATCATCCCTTCAAACTCGGAAAGGTACTCCTCGAACGGGGATCCGGTCCCCTGAAGGAAGACGTCCTCTCCGGACCGGGGGAGGAAGCGGCCGTTTGAGGGGAAGGTGAGTTGGTGGTGGCGGTCGACGAGCGAGACCGCGGGGAGGAAGCTGTAACGGTCGATCCGTTCGGCCGGGACCTCCGGGGAGACGACCTCCAGGGGCTCGCCCCGCGGCCGCAGGCGCGAGACGAGGATCCCCCCTGCCTTGTACAGAAGATCGGCTGCCTCCGCACGACGCTTCGCCACGAGCCGCGCGAGGGTCCGGCCGAATCCATGATCCCTCTCCGTGTACGTGCGGCGGACCCCGTCTCTCTCCGGGGGGACGTCGTAGGTCCAGCGGTCGCTCGTCGCGCGGGGATCGATGAACAGGGCGTTGGCCGAGGCGAAGGAAGGTCCGTCGAAGAAATCGGCTTCCTTGATCTCGGAGTGCTCAAGGTCCCACCCGATCGCGAGAAACCGAGAAAGCATGGCGCGCTATGTTACACGGAGTGCGGATCTCCGAGCAACTGGGGCG
>CAYHEK010000005.1:34929-40010 GCA_964355545.1 uncultured Thermotogae bacterium
GGTCGGCGGATGGACCATGAACGTCCGGAGGTACACGAAGCCAGGCGACTCCTCCAGGGTTCCGTTCCCATCGCTATCGAGTCTCAGGCTCATCCAGATGCTCTTTGAAGAGCCGGAGACCGTGAACGTGTAGTCGATGCTCCCGCTTGAGAGGCTCCCCTCAAAGAAGAGGGTCTTCCCGCTGTCCGTCGGGGTAGGGATGATCCCCAGCGGCGCGACTCCGCCGCTCGTCGACTGGTTCACGCCCTGGAACGACCCGTCGGTGCGCAGTTCGAGGCGATAGCTGTGAGGGCTCGTCCAGCTCGACCCGGCGTTCACCGTCACGTGCCACGTGTCGCTTCCCCACACGAAGATCCCCGGCGTCCCGTCCATCGGCGGGCTGCCGGGAAGGCCACCGCCCATCCCGACGAAGATCCCTTGGATCGTCGACGTCGAGAGTCCACCGTTGTCGACTACGGTCAGGCGGACTGGGTGCATCCCGAGGTTGTAGTAGCGCACCGAAGTCGTCGGGCCGCTTGCGTCATCGACTCCGTTCCCATCGAGGTCCCAGAGGTACGAGACGATCGTACCGTCTGGGTCGTACGACCCCGTCGCGGAGAGCGAGATAAGCTCCCCGACGAGGGGGGAGGGCGGCCAGTAGGTGAACGCGGCGACCGGAGGCTGGTTCGTGGGGCCGACCCAAACGGTCTGGGTCTCGGTGTCCGTCGCGCCGAGGTTGTCGGTGACGGTGAGGGTGACCGGGTAGCTCCCAGCCGCGGTGAACTGGTGGTAGACGACGCTTCCGGTCACTGGCGGGGTCCCGTCGCTGAAGTTCCACTGGTAGGCCGTGATCGTTCCATCCGGATCCGTCGATCCCGAAGCGTCGAAGCGGACCCAGGCGAGGACACCCGGAGAGGCGGGCGAGACGGTGAACGCGGCGATCGGCGGTTGGTTCGTGGGGCCGACCCGGACGGTCCGGGTCTCGGTGTCCGTCGCGCCGAGGTTGTCGGTGACGGTGAGGGTGACCGGGTAGCTCCCAGCCGCGGTGAACTGGTGGTAGACGACGCTTCCGGTCACTGGCGGGGTCCCGTCGCTGAAGTTCCACTGGTAGGCCGTGATCGTTCCATCCGGATCCGTCGATCCCGAAGCGTCGAAGCGGACCCAGGCGAGGACACCCGGAGAGGCGGGCGAGACGGTGAACGCGGCGATCGGCGGTTGGTTCGTGGGGCCGATCGGCTCGAGGGTTGCGTTGATCCGGGACGTCGCCCCGCCGAGGACCGGCACGCGGGCGCTCCAGTCTCGGTAGCCGCTCTTCGTCAGGACGACCTGGTGATAGCCGGGCAGGACGGACTGCGTGCGCGGGGTATACCCGACGTAGGCGCCGTCGAGCGTGATCCAGGCTCCGCTGGGGGTCGAGTTGATGATGAGGGTCCCGTAGGTCGGAACCGTCCCCGAGACGACCTGGAAGCTCGTCCAGTTCTCAGCATATGTTGGCTCAGGCAGAATGCCGAGAACCTGTGCTTGAAACTGTAACTTGAACGTTTCTGGATCTACGCCGAGCGACCAGAATTTTTGCGACTGGTCGGCCCACTTTGAGATGTCTAGGGCCTGCTTGCTTGCGATGATCTCGAGGTACTCAGTTCCTTCTGGACCTCCGACCTTGAGATTGTAGGTCGGCAAGTCGGGGAGGACGTGCTCTCCCGCGGTCACGTAGTTGTTCGGCGACCAGGTGCTGGGAAGGAGCCAGAGTTGCTTTCCCGCTGGGTCAATGTCGCGGATGTAGATGTACGCGTCCTCGGTCACGGAGAAGTGAATCTGAATCTGCTCCCCGATACGGTAGGCCCCCTTGTCTACCCAAATGCGTGCGGTGAGGCCAGTGGGGTCGGGCGGCACGACGATGATCCCCTTCGGGGCCACGGGTTGGGAGAGCCCGAGGAGGCCGATCGCGGTGATCAGGACGACCAAGGCTGTTCCTATCTTGCACCAACGTGTCTTCATGCGTTCCTCCTTTATTTCTTGGATTGATCTAACGCGGTGCGGGCGACGCGTGTCAAGTCCGCGGCCTCGATGCGGCCGAGGACCAGCTCGACGTCCTCCGGGGGGATCACCGATCCCGCGAGGAGCGTCAGGCGGTTGGTCACGTCTTTCAGGAGGAGGTACCCCTCGAGCGGGCTTCCGCCTCCCTCGAGGTAACCCCCCAATGCATCCGCAATGTGGGTCACGAGAAGGTCGAACCGGGGACCGGGGATGGAGGGCGAGACGGCCGGCATCCCTTCTTGAGCGCGGAAGATCCTCTTCGCGTATAAGAGATCCCTCACCCCGGCGAGGAGTCGCTCCCGCTGGGAGAGGTCCTGGGCGATGACGGGGAGAGGAATCCCGCGCGCCAGGCCCTCCGCGACCTTGCTCAGAAGCATCGTCACCGGAAGGTCTTCTTCCAGAGCGTGGGCGATCACGAGGAGGATCGCCTCTTCTTCCGCCGCGCCCCCTTGAGCCTTGGCGAGCCGCTCGAGGAGCCGCAGGGCCTCCTCCGGGGAGAGGCGCCCTTGAGAGAAGCCGACTTCAAACGCCGCTTGGATCTCCTTTTCGGAAGGGAGGGAGAGGGCCGCGAGGGCCCGTTCCACATCGGCGAGCGAGGTCTCGCCGAGTCCCCGCGCGCTCGTGACGAAGAGGACGGCAAGGACGAAGACGGAGAAGATCCTAGCAAGAGACTTCATGCGCCGTCACCTGCTCGACCGACGTAGCGGACGGAGTTGTACTGCCCGAAGCTACGTACGTACTCGTCGGCGAGCGGGTCCTGCCCCCACCAGCGACCATCGACGACGAAGGCGTACTCGTAGCGGCCAGGCGGGAGGGCGATCCTCGCCGTCCAGATTCCGTCCTTGTCCTCGTCAGAGAGGGAGGTTGGCTCCCAGCCGTTGAAGGTCCCCAAGACGGCGACGTTCTGCGCCTTCGGGGCCGGCATGACGAACAGGATCTGGCTCTCCGTCCCCGACGCGGATCCGCCCGCCAGGGCGACGGGGCGCGCCGGGACGCCTCCGTCGTGAAAGGGGAGTCGCTCGGCGAGGAACGCCCCCACGACGAGGAATAAAAGGGCCGTTGCGGTGACCACTCCGAGCTGAGCGATGCGCGCCCCCCGCGTCGGCGCGAGGAGGCGCCGCAGGACGTCGAACGGACCGGATCGGGGGAGGCGACCGGCAAGCTCGGTCGTGATCCGTCCTTCCAGGCCCTCGAGGAGAAATGCCTCGCAGGAGACCTCGCTGCGAAGGAGATCCCGCACCTCTTCTTCCAGCCTATCCCCGTTCATGGTGGATCACTCCATCCCTCTCGATCTTCTCTTTCAAGATGACCTTGCCCCGGTGGATTCGAGTCTTGATCGTTCCTTCCGGCAGAGAAAGGAGCTCTGCGATCTCGCGATAGGAGAGTTCGTTGTAGTAGCGGAGGACGAGCGGGGCTCGGTATCCGGAGGGGAGCTGGTCGAGCGCCTCCTTGATCCTCGCCCGACGGTCTTCGCGCGCGACGGCGGCCGCCGGATCGATCCCCCCGTCCGTGGAGTCGGGAGAGGCCACGACCGGGTGGTAGCGCCGGTAGCGCAGGCGGTTCCGGCAGAGGTTTGAGGCGATGGTGAACAGCCACGTGGAGAACTTCTTCTCGAGGTGATAGCGCCGTAGGTTCTCGTAGGCGCGGATGAAGGCGTCGTGGGTGATGTCCTCTGCGTCGGCCCGATTGCGCAAGAAACCAAGGGACAACCCGAAGACCGCCTCCTTGTAGCGCGAGACGATCTCCCCCCAGGCCTCGACTTCCCCGCTCAACGACGCTCGCAATAGACTCACCTCATCCCAGACCCGATACACGCTCTCTTGGCCCTCCTCGGCTCAGAATATACACCGTCTGGGAAAGAAAAGTTTCTCATCCGACATCGGTCACCTTGCCCCAGGACGAACCCTCCCCTTCCCGCCGGCCGCCGTCCCTGGGAGAGGAGGGCGAAGCCGGGCTAGAGTGGAGAAGACCCAAGCCCGCTATTTCTATGGATGACGAAGAGAGCGTGCATAAGGAGGTCGGTGAGATGCTCGCAACAAGAGACGCATCTGGCGGAAAGAGGTGGAAGCCCCTCCTCGCCGTCCTGCTCGTGATCGGCCTGATGATGGGGCTCGCTGCGTGTCGGGGGTTCTTCGGGCAGGCCCCGATCGCGCTGTTGGTCGTGGAGCCCACGGACGACGAGGAGGTGCCGGTCGAGATCACCTTCGACATCGCCGGCTCGACTGATCCCGACGGAACGATCACGAGCTACGTCCTGAACTTCGATGACGGGTCCACGCAGACGGGGAGTGATGTCAGTGCGGCCATTTCCCCTCACGCGTACATGGTCGCGGGGACCTACACGGTGATCCTCAGAGTGACCGACAACGACGGTCGGATCGGGATGGATTCTGAGATCGTCGTCATCGGGCCGGCGATGCTCACCTTCGCGAGCGATCGCGACGGCGACTACGACATCTGGCGGATGAAGGCCGGTGACGGGAGCGACCAACAGCGGGTCCTGAACACGTCAGTTGATGAGCTTTTCCCGGACCTTCTGCGCGTGACGCGGAACAAGATCGCCTACGCGGCCGAGGACGCCGCGAGATGGAACATCTGGACGATGACGGTCGAGGGCAATTACACCACTCAGTTGACGACCCAGACCCCGTCGAACCAGCTTGAGCCGAGCTGGTCGCACGACGGCACAAAGATCGCCTACGCCTCGAACGCGGCCCAGACTCAGACTCCCTCGGCGACGACGTGGGAGATCTACACGATGACCGCCGCGGGCGCCACCCAGACTAAGCTGACGTCGCTGACGTCGCAGACCCCATCATATTGGGCGATCGCACCGGCCTACTCGCCGACGACCAACGACATCGTCTTTGTCTCCAACAAGGGCGCAAGCGGCGACGCAAGCGGCGGGAGCTCGATCTGGCTGTGGCGCGATTCGACGTCGAACGCGAGCGAGCTCTACGACTCGACGGGCGAGGACGGCGCCGTCTCTCCGGCCGCGTTCCCAAGCGGTCTCGGCAGCCCCCTCTATCTCCCGAGCGGGATCTCCAAGCCCGCCTGGTCGTCGG
>CAYHEK010000006.1:0-38185 GCA_964355545.1 uncultured Thermotogae bacterium
CTTGCCGCCTGAGTCGACCGCGGTGAGGGAGACGGTGTACGTCCCCGTCGCAGCGAAGGCGTGGTTGGCAACGGCCGCATCGGAGACCCAGGTCTCTCCGTCCCCGAAGTCCCATTGGTAGAGGACGATCTGGCCGTCGGGGTCGTAGGATTCGATGGCGAGGAACCGGACTCCTCCCCGAGTCAAAGAAACGCTCGTCGGCGCACGCAGCTTGGCGACCGGCGGCTGGTTCGGCGGGAGCTCCGCGACGTCCGTGAAGGCGACGTAGCTTCCGAGGAACCAGATCTTCCCCGCGCTGTCCGTGCTCTTGGGAACGTAGCCGAGGGTCTGTTGGGTGTGGCCGGCGGCGGGCGAGGCCTCGACCGGGACCCAGGCCGTCTTCCCGCCGAGAGGAATCCCAACGAGAACCCACGTGTGGACTCCGTCCGGCCATCCTGCGGCGCTCACGAGCCTTGTAACATACCCCATCTCGGCGAGGTTCCCTGCCGTATACCGGGCGAAGTCGCGACTCAGCCACTCGTTCGACGCGAAGTAGCGCCGCGAGCCGAGGCCCCAGTTGGTGAGCTTCCCTTCGAGAGTCTGGCTCGCCTGCGTCAGGGTCACGACCTCGGAGGCGGAGTAGGCCGTGGTGTTTGGCTGGAGGACCTCGACCGTTTCACCGGCAACAACCGGGATAGCAAGAAGAAGGACGATACAGCCGATCAGGAAAGAGCGCTTCACAAGAGTCACCTCCATGTGGAACCTCTCTAGTATACCGGCCCAGTGCGGAAAAGGGAAGCTCAAAGAGGATGGAACGCGCACGGCGGCAAAACCGCAAGAGGGACGAGGGACAAGGCTCCCTTCCCCGCGGGTCGGCCGCCCTCTTCGACACTCAAGTGGGGAGATAGGCTTCGATGAGGGGGGTCGGCAGGGATGAAGAGGGGTATCTTGACGCGAACGGTCGGCCTCGCCGCGGGGCTTGGGATTCTCCTCGCGACCGTCCCGACGAACGCCACGACCGCGGTCGGGTACGGCGTCGGGTTCCCGCCGGCCCTCCCCATTGCGTGGGGCGAGTCCTTCTCCTTCCTCGTCGCCGAGGTGGGCACAGAAGGGAGCAGGGCTCTCCGCTTCTCCGTGGATACATACCCAGCGAGCTTCCCCGATCGCTACGAGGCCGGCGTGACCCTCCTCGTCAAGGGATGGCTAGGGCCGACCGCCCTTTACGCTGGAGGCGGCTTCTCTCTCGAGTGGCGGCGGATCGGCGCGGCCTGGCTGTGGACCCCCATGATGAACGTCCTCTTCGGAACACAGGTCTGGATCCGCGACTCCCTCGCCCTCTTCGCCGAGATCCGCTCCGCGGAGGAACTCCCCCTGAACCTTGTCTTCGACCCGCCGCAGGTCTCCCTGGGGATCGCCCTCGCCCTGGGAAAGGTTCGCCCCTCGCCGATGCCGATCAACGCCGCGACCGCGGTCGGGTTCGGGGTTGGGTTCCCCCCGACCCTACCGATCGTCTGGAACGACTCGGTCTCGTTCCTCGTCGCCGAGGTCGCGGCCGACCAGCCGATGTCCTTCCGCTCTACGATCGGGGCCTACCCGGCGAGCTTCCCGGATGTGTACGTGGCCGACGCGACACTCCTCGTCAAGGCCTGGCTCGGGCCGGCCGCCCTTTACGCTGGAGGCGGCTTCTCTCTCGAGTGGCGGCGGATCGGCGCGGCCTGGCTCTGGACCCCCATGATGAACGTCCTCTTCGGAACCCAAGTCTGGGTCGTCGATTCCCTCGCCCTCTTCGCCGAGGCCCGCTCCGCGGAGGAACTTCCCCCAACCTTCGCCTTCGCCCCACAGATCTGTCTGGGGGTCACGGTGGGCCTGGGGAAGGTCCGCCCATCGCCGATGCGCGTCGATCTCTATCACCTCTGGGTCCTCGTCGGCCTCGGCGTCCTCGCCTTCCTCATCTACTACCCGCGGCGCTAGGGGGCCCCTCACTTGGATGAGCCTCCACATGGTGCCTTGGTAGGCTTCACAACCCGCCCGATTTGTGCTATACTGACCGACGTAGAGACTGAGGGAAGCTAGAGGCGGAAGGGTAGAGAGTGGAGTGACTGCCAATCGGGGGGCCCTTGGCCGCCCGATTCTGTCTGCGCGTTTCCCTAAAGGAAAGGGTCTCTTCCCGTGCGCGCACGGGACCAGGAAGGAGACGATGAAGGTGCCCAAAGCAACGGTCAATCTGAGAGAGAACTTAAGCGATGTGCCGGACGACGGGCGTGAGGACGCCGAGGAGCCGGTGCGGTCGGACAACCCGATCCGCACCTACTTCGGCGAGATCAGCCGCGTCCAGCTTCTCACGCGCGAGGACGAGGTGCGCCTCGCCAAGCGAATCGAGGCGGGGGACAAGCGCGCGCGGGAGGAGCTCGCCGAGGCGAACCTGCGCCTCGTCGTCTCCATCGCCAAGAAGTACCGCGGCTGCGGGCTCCCCTTCCTCGACCTGATCCAGGAGGGGAACCTCGGCCTGATGAAGGCGATCGAGAAGTTCGACTACAAGAGGGGGTACAAGTTCTCGACCTACGCCACGTGGTGGATCCGTCAGGCAATCCTGCGCGCGATCACGAACCGCTCGCGGACGATCCGCGTCCCGACGCACATCAACGAGCTGATCCGCAAGATCTACCAGGCGGAGCGAAACCACTTGAAGGAGCACGGCGAGCTCCCCACCTCGGAGAACCTCGCCGACGAACTGGAGACGACGGCGGAGAACATCGTCAAAGCGAAGAAGACGGCGCAGAGCATGACGTCGCTCGACATGCCAATCGGCTACGACGACGACGGCTCGGTGCTCGGCGACTTCATCGAGGACCGGACCGCCGACTCCCCGGAAAAGGAGACGTTCGACCACCTCCTCGTGCAGGAGCTCGGGCGCGCCCTCGACGAGCGGCTCACCGAGCGCGAGCGGCGGATCCTCGAGCTCCGCTATGGCCTGAACGACTACCAGCCGCGTACCCTCGACGAGGTGGGGGTGGTGTTCGGGATCAGCCGGGAGCGCGTCCGCCAGATCCAGAAGGAGGCCCTGGCAAAGCTCCAGGACTCTGATCTGAAGCAGAAACTCGAGTGGTTCCGCCTCCTCTCCGAAGAGGCGTAAGGCCCGCGCAAGTTCAGCCGTCCGCAGCCTCCCCGCCCGGCTTCTCGCTGTACGAGCAGGCTTTGTTCGTGCAGCGCAGGGTCCCCTCCTTTTCGGTCAGGATCCCCTCCCCGCAGGAGGGGCAGGGCTTGACCGGACGATCGCTCGTCGCGAAACGGCAGGCGGGGTAGCGGCTGCAGCTATAGAAGGTGCGGCGGCGCTTCTGCGAGTACTTCTCCACCAGGACCCCCTCCTTGCAGGAGGGGCAGGGGACCCCGCTCGAGACGGGAGCGGTCTTAGCACACTCGGGGCGAGTGCAGCGCAAGTAGCGGCCGTAGCGGCCGTCCCGCAGCTCCATCGCCGCCCCGCAAGCGGGGCAGAGGACCTCTGGAGCCTCCTCCTTCACCCTCTCGAGCCCCTCCCGGATCGCCAGGGTCTCCCCGTCGTAGCGGTAGGGGACGTCGGGCGGGACGGGGCGGGTGTTCCGGCAGGCCGGGTAGGCGGAGCAGCCGAGGAAGTGAGAGCCCTTCCAGTAGCGAAGCTCGAAAGGCGCCCCGCACTTGTCGCAGAGAACGTCGGTCAGGACGCGGAACGGCCGCTCCTTTCCATTTCCAAGGTAGGCGTCGAGCGCGGCGAGGCGCGCGGAGAAGGGGCCGTAGAACTCGGTTAAGACGTCGAGGCGCGAGAGCTCGCCCTCCTCGATCCGGTCGAGGTCCTCCTCCATCCGCGCGGTGAAGCCGGTCTCGACCGTCTCTTTGACATAGCGCCGCAGGAAGTCGACGACCGTCTGGCCGAGGAGGGTCGGCCGCAGGCTCCCTCCCCCCTTGACGGCGTAGCCGCGTTCCTGAATGACCCCGACGATCGAGGCGTACGTGCTCGGCCGCCCGATCCCCTGCTTCTCGAGGAGGTTGACGAGGCCGGCTTCGCTATAGCGACGCGGGGGCTCGGTGAACCTCTGCTGCGGTACGACGTCGGTCAGGGTGAGGACCTCTCCCTCTTTGAGCCACGCCGGGACCTCGCCCTTCTCCCTCCCTTCCTCCGGGAAGAGAGTCAAGAAGCCGGGGGAGACGAGGGCGCTCCCCGACGCCTCGAGGGTGTAGGGGCCCGCGGTGAGAAGGACCTTGCGTTGCCGGTAGACGGCGGGAGCCATCTGGGTCGCGAGAAACCTGTTGTAGACGAGGCTGTAGAGCTTCTTCTGATCGGTTGACAGGTAGCGGCCGACCTCTTCCGGAGAGAGGGCGGGATCGGTCGGCCGGATCGCCTCGTGGGCGTCCTGCGAGCGCTTCTGGTTCCTGTAGCGGCGGACCTCCTTCGCGAGAAGCTTGTCTCCGTAGCGGTCGCGGATCGCACGGCGCGCCGTCTCCACCGCCGCCTCGGAGACGCGCACGGAGTCCGTGCGCATGTACGTGACGAGGCCGACGCTTCCCTCGGCGAGGCTGACCCCCTCGTACAGTTCCTGGGCGACCGCCATCGTCTTCTTGGGGGAGAAGCCGAGGACGGAGGAGGCCGTCTGCTGCAGGGAACTGGTGATGAACGGCGGGGACGGCTGACGGAGGCGCTCCTTCTCGCTTAGGGACTCGACCACGATCCTCTGGCGACGGAGGTCGGCGACGACTCGATCGCACTCCTCCTTCGTGTGCACGACGAGCTTCTTTGCGTCCTTCTTCGTCAAGGAGGCAGAGAACGGCTCTCCGTCGCGGATGCTCACCACGATCTCCCAGTACTCCTCGGGGACGAAGCGCGCGATCTCCGCCTCGCGGTCGACGAGGAAGCGCAGGGCGACCGACTGCACCCGTCCGGCGGAGAGCCCCTCGAAGCGGTTCCCGGCAAGGGTCTTCGAGACGAGCGGGCTCACGAGGTACCCGACGAGGCGGTCGAGGATCCGCCGCGTCCTCTGCGCCTCGACCTTGGAAAGGTCGATCTGCGCGGGGTTCGCCAGGGCCTCCAGGATCACCGGCCGCGTGATCTCGTTGAACACAGGCCGGGAGAAGGCCCTCTCATCGGGGACGACGCGCTTTAAGATCGTGTAGAGGTCGTAGGCGATCGCCTCGCCCTCGCGGTCGTGGTCGGTCGCGAGGTACACCGCCTCCGCCTCCTTCGCCGCCGCGCGGAGTCGGGTGATCTCCTTCGTCCTCTTCGTCTCGTACTCCGGCTCGAATCCCTTCTCGATATTGATCCCGAGGCCGTTCTTCGGGAGGTCGCGCACGTGCCCTTGCGAGGAGAGGACGAGGTAGTCCTTCCCCAGGTACTGGCCGATCGTGCGCGCCTTGGTCGGCGATTCAACGATGATGAGCTTTTTCACCTATGGAAGCCCCTTTCTGAAGTGGCCCATTATAGCGGCACCGCCGCGGTCGCTCAACGCCACGCTCACGGATGAGGGGAGGGCCCCTCTCCGGATAGAATGGGTAACCCAAAAGGAGGCGGCGTTGAGGCACGTCGTCGTCGAAGGGCTCCCCGCCGTGGGGAAGAGCGAGATCCTCGCGGTCCTCTCTCGCTTCTACCCGGAGCGGGTGAGGGTCCTTCCCGAGATCGTGAAGGAGGTGGCGACGCGGCGGGGGATCGACCTCTTCGCCGAGCGGCCGCGCCTGGCGGAGGCGATCCTCGCCGAGGTGCCCCGCCGCCTGTCCGAGGTCGAGCGGGTCCTCGCGGAGGGGAGGCTCTGCCTCGAGGAGTCGCACCTCGGGGTCCACCTCGCCTACTCCCTCGCCCTGGGGGATCGCGCGTTCGTCGAGGCCTACGCAAAGATCGAGGAGGACCTCCCTGTACCCGACCTCTATGTATCCCTCGAGATCCCGATCGCGGCCTCCCTTGTCCGCCAGCGCTCGCGCGGGACGCCTCAGTTCGAGGTAGAGGGGCCGATCCTCGAAGCGATGCGCTCTCACCTCCGCAACTGGCACGCTCGCCGCGGGGACCGCGTCGTCCGGATCGACGCCGACCGCCCTCCCTCCGCAGTCCTCGCCGACGTCGAAAGAGCCCTCGAGCTTCCCTACGTCTCGGCAGGCCTTCCCCCTTGCGAGGCCTTCGAGGTTCTCCTCCTCCTCGGCCGGCCGGCGAGCGGGAAGAGCGAGTTCATCGACTTCATGGAGAACTGCCCCCTGGAGAGGCGGATCGAACGCTACCACATCGGGCCGTTCCAGGTCGTCGACGACTTCCCCGTCCTGTGGGAGAAGTGCGAGGAGGACGACCTGTGGGAGCGCTTGGGAAGGCCCCGCCTCCACTCGCGCAAGGCGGATGGGAACTACGCCGTCACGGACGAGGGCCTCTGGCCGTTCCTCATCGGGAAGATCGACGAGAAGGCTGGACGCTTCCTCGCCACTGCTCCTGCGGGGCGGACCCTCCTCATCGAGTTCTCCCGCGGCGGAAGGTCAGCGTACGCCGATGCGCTCGCGCTCCTCTCCCCCTTTCTCCTCTCCCGCGCCGCGATCCTCTACCTCTCGGTCTCCTTCACGGAGTCCTTACGCCGCAACGCGGCCCGCTACGACCAGGCGCGGAGGGACGGGGTCCTCACCCACTCCGTCCCCCGCGAGGAGATGGAGCGGACCTACGCCTTGGACGACTGGCCCTCCCTCGCCCCATCGCCCCAGGGGATCCTCGGCGTGGGCGGAGGCCCTGTCCCGTACGTGGCGATGACGAACGAGCCCGAGTCGATCGACCCGGAGGTCCTCGACCGTCGCTACCACGCGGCTCTCGAATCGCTCTACTCGCTCTGGCGGGAGGGCCAAAGCTAGGCGGGGAGGACCTCAGAGAAGACCCGCGCGAAGTTTCCCCAGGCGACTTTCTCCACCTGGCGCACCGAGAGGCCAAGGTCAAGGAGAAGGTCGGCGATCTTCGGGTAGTCGGCGATCCCCTCGATCCCCAGGGGCAAGACGACGGCCCCGTCGAGGTCTCCGCCGAGGCCGACCGCGTCCTCTCCCCCAACCGTGATCGCGTGAAGGACGTGTCGTCCCACCCAATCGAGGGCCGGCCGCGGGAGGGCCGCGACCCGGCGATCGAGCTCCGCCTTCGCCGCGGGGGTCTCGCCCCCGGCGAAGAGTTCCTTCCGGTAACGCTCCGTCTCCCAATAGAAGGAGGGATCGAGAAAGGCGGGGACAAGGTTGATCCCGATCACCCCTCCTCGGTCGGCGAGCGAGCGGATCATCGGGTCGGTCAGGTTGCGCAGGCTTGGGCAGAGGGTACGGCAGTTCGAGTGGCTGGCGATGAAGGGCTTCCTCGCGATGCGCAAGACGTCGGCGAAGGACCGGTCGGAGAGGTGGGAGACATCGATCATCGTCCCGAGCTCCTCCGCGAGGCCGACGAGCCTCTCCCCCTCGGCGGTGAGGGGCACATCCTCCCCGAACGCGCTCCCGGCGAAGGGATTGTTCTTCCAGGCGAGGATGAGGTCGCGCACGCCGAGCCGATGGAAGTGGGCGAACGCCTCCGCCCGTCCCTCCAAGGGGTCGGCCCCTTCGAGGGCGATCAGGGCGGGGATCGGCCCGCCGGTCGCCCCGGCGCGGAGGGCGGAGGCAGTGAGGGCGAGGGTCATCCCATCCTCCGTCCCTGCGATCATCTCGCGAATGGCGGAGAGGGCCGCCTCGGCCGTCTCCCGCTCCCTCCCCGGGTAGCGCTCGGAGAGGACGAAGCAGGCGAAGACTTGAGCGCAGGAGCCGGCCTCGACGAGGCCGGGGAAGGAGACGTGTCCTTGCCCGCTCCCCGTGCGGAAGTCGAGGGAGCCGTCCATCACCTTGAGGACGGTGTCGCAGTGCGCGTCGAAGAACCTCATCGCCTCTCGCGCCCCTCTTCAAGACGAGCGACCGCCTCGATCTCGATCCGTGCCCCTTTGGGGAGACCGGCGACCTGGACGCAGCTTCTGGCGGGCGGGACGCTCGGGAAGAACGCGGCGTAGGCCTCGTTCATTGCTCCGAAGTCCCCAAGGTCGGTGAGGAAGACCGTGACCTTGACGACGTCCCCCAAGGTCGCCCCGCCCGCCTCGAGGACGGCGCGGACGTTCTCCAGGGCCTGCCGCGTCGCGACGCGGATGTCGCTCACAAGAAGCTCGCCTGTAGAAAGAAGAGGGAGTTGCCCCGAGGTGAAGACGAGCCCACCGGAGCGAATCCCCTGCGAGTACGGCCCGACCGCTTGGGGGGCCGCTTCGGTGCGGATCGCCTCTTTCCCCATCACGCGATCACCCCGAGCGACTTCCCCACCAGCGCGAACTTCTCCAGGGCGAGGGTGAGGTCCTTCTTCGAGTGGGCAGCGGAGAGCATGACGCGGATGCGCGCCTTGCCGCGCGGGACGGTGGGAAAGGCGATCGCCGTCGCGAAGACCCCCTCCGCGAACAGGCGCTTGGAGAAGTCCCAGGCCGTCTTCGCCTCGCCGAGCATCACCGGCGTGATCGGGGTCTCGCTATGACCGATGTCGAACCCCAAGCCCTTCATCTGTGACTTGAAGTAGGAGGTGTTCTCCCAGAGCTTCCGCACAGGCTCGTCGGTCTCCTCGAGGATCTCGATCGCCGCGATGCAGGCGGCGACGTCCGGCGGCGTCGCCGCGGAGGAGAAGAGGAACGGCCGCGCCTGCTGGCGCAGGTACTCCACGACCTTCGCGCTCGCGGCGATGTAGCCGCCCATCACCCCGAACGCCTTGGACATCGTCCCGGCCTCGATGTCCACCCGGCCGTGCAGCCCGAAGTGGTCGACGATCCCGCGGCCGTGGCTCCCCAGGACCCCCTCCCCGTGCGCGTCGTCGACCATGACGAGGGCTCCGTACTCCTCCGCCGCCTCCACGATCGCGGGAAGCGGGGCGAGGTCCCCATCCATGGAGAAGACGCCGTCCGTGACGACGAGCTTCTTTGGGATCGCCTGGTGCTCCTCAAGGAGCGCCCGCAGGGCGTCCACGTCGCGGTGAGGGAAGATGACGCGCTTGGCCTTGGTGAGGCGGCAGCCGTCGATGATCGAGGCGTGGTTCAGCTCGTCGGTGAAGATGACGTCCTCGCCCCCCATGAGGAGAGGGATTGTCGCCAGGTTCGTGTTCAGGCCCGACTGCACGGAGAGGGCGGCCTCGGTCCCCTTGAAGTGGGCGACCTTCCTTTCGAGCTCAAGGTGCAATGTCATCGTTCCGGCGATCGAGCGGACGGCGGCCGGCCCGACCCCGTAGCGGTCGATCGCGTCCTTCGCCGCCGTAGCGAGGCGCTCGTCGTTCGCGAAACCGAGGTAGTTGTTCGAGCACAGGTTCAACACCCGTTTCCCATCGATCACCACCCACGCCCCGACCGAGCTTTCGACCGTGCGGATCGTGTTGTACAGGCCCTGCTCCTTGAGCCCTTGAAGCGCCTGCTCGATGAAGTCGTACTTTCCCATCCCCTTCCTCCTCTTGGCCGCAACGTCCTCTCCTCGGGCGCCCTGCGTGGCCTTGGCCTCGATTGTATCCTCTGATTCTCTTCGAGGAAACCGTGAAGGGGTCCCCTGCGTCGCGCTTTGTCGCGTGGAGCGACCTTCCGTACAATCGCGTCCTCGAACCGCAAGAAAGGGGGGAACAGGGTGGCGAAAACGACGCAGAGGATCCTCGTGACGGGGGCGGTGGGCCAGATCGGATCGGAACTCGTAGGGGCGCTACGCGAGCGCTACGGACGAGAAAACGTGGTCGCCGCCGGCCACCGGACCAAGCCAAGCCCCACGCTGCGGGAGGGCGGCCCGTTCGTGACGGTCGACGTGACGGCGAAGGACGAGATCGAGGAGGCCGTTTCGCGCTACGCGATCGACACGGTCTACCACATGGCGGCGATCCTCTCCGCCGCCGGCGAGAAGGACCCCCAGCTTGCCTGGAGGGTGAACATGAACGGACTGTACAACGTCCTCGAGGTGGCGCGAGAGCGGAGGTTAAGACAGGTTTTCGTCCCCAGTTCCATCGCCGTCTTCGGTCCGGAGACCCCGCGCGAGCGGACCCCTCAGGACACGATCCTCCGGCCGACGACGATCTACGGGGTGACCAAGGTGGCCGGCGAGCGCCTGGGCGACTACTACCACCGCCGCTTCGGGGTCGACGCGCGCGGACTTCGCTACCCCGGGATCATATCGAGCGAGACCCCGCCCGGGGGGGGGACGACCGACTACGCGGTCGAGATCTTCTACGCCGCGATCAAGGAGCGTCGCTACACCTGCTTTGTCCGCGAGGACACGGTCCTTCCCATGATGTACATGCAAGACTGCATCAAGGCGACGATCGACCTCATGGAGGCCGACCCCTCTTTGTTTGTCCACCGCTGCGACTTCAACCTCGCCGGGACGAGCTTCTCCGCCGGAGAGCTTGCACGAGAGATCCAAAAGCACATCCCGGAGTTTGTCTGCGAGTACCGGCCCGACTCGCGGCAGGCGATCGCCGACTCCTGGCCGCGCACGATCGACGACGCCGCGGCGCGCGCTGAGTGGGGATGGAGGCCAAGCTTCGACCTTTCCTCCATGACAGCAGTAATGCTCGCTCGTCTTTCGGAGCGCAAGAGGGAAGGGACCCTCTAAGAAGAGAGGCGGCTCGGGAAGGACTAGACGAGCATCAGCCGGGCCTCTTCTGCGCCGTCCCCTTGGCGCGGCCCGAGCTTTACGACGCGCGTGTACCCGCCGGGACGGTCCTTGTACCGCGGTCCGACCTCCTGGAAGAGCTTGTCGACCGTTCCCTTGTCCCTGAGACGAGAGAAGACGACCCGCCGCGCGTGCGCGTCTCCCCGCCGCGCGAGGGTGATCACCCTCTCCGCGTAGCGCTGTCCCGCCTTGGCGCGGTCGAGCGTCGTGTCCACTTTGCTATTCTGGATCAGCCCTTTGGTGACGTTCACGAGGACGCTCTCGCGCTCGCCCTTCGTCATGCCCAGCTTCTCGACGTCCCGTCTATGCCTCATGGTGAACCTCACCTTCGCCCTTGAGCGAGTAGCCGAGCTCCCGCAGTCGGTCCTCGACCTTGCTCAGGGTCTTGACCCCGAACCCGTGGATGTCCAACAGCTCCTCGCGCGGCCGGGCGAGGAGGTCGCCCAGCGTGATGATCTCCGCCTCCTGAAGGAGGTTCGCCGCGCGCTGGTCGATGTCGAGCTCGGAGAGAGGAATGGCGAGGGTGCTCTCCTCCTCTCCCTTTCCCTCCTCGGCGGCGAGGCCGAAGGGATGCTCGGCGAAGCCGCGGAAGAGGTCGAGGTGCCGCCCGAGGATCCGCGCCGCCTCGGACAGGGCCTCCTCCGGCTTGATCCCGCCGTCGGTCGAAAGCTCGAGGATTAACCGCTCGTAACCCGTCTTCCCTCCCACGCGGGTCTCCTCCACGACGAAGCTTGACTGCTTCACCGGGGAGAAGTCGGAGTCGATCGGGATGAGGGCGATCGGAGCATTCTCGAGCTTGTTCATCTCCGCTGGGCGGTAGCCGTAGCCGGTCTCGACCTCCATCTCGACTTCCAGGCTTCCCTTCGCGTTCAGAGTCGCGATGTGCAGGTCGGGGTTGATCACCTCCACCCCGGGGGGGAGCGAGATGTCCGCCGCCCGCACCTCGCACGGGCCGGTCTTCTCCAGGGCAAGGCGTTTCTCTTCCTCTCCGCGGAGGCGGAGGGCGAGGGACTTCAGGTTCAGGATGATCTCCAGGACGTCTTCCTTCACTCCCGCGATCGTGTCGTACTCGTGGTACTTGCCGGCGAAGTTCACCCGCACCACGGCCGCCCCGGGGATCGAGGACAAGAGGACCCGGCGGAGGCTGTTCCCGAGGGTGGTGCCGAACCCGCGCTCGAGCGGCTCGATCGTGATCTTGCCGTAGGTCGCCGTCAGCTCCTCGACTCGGATCTCCTTGGGGAAGACGAGCTCGTCCATGCCCACCTCCTAGCGGGAGTAGTACTCCACGATCAGGTTTGCGGCGATGGCATGGCCGGTCTCCTCGAGGTTCGGAGCGCCGATCACCTGGCACCTCGAGGCTTCTGCGTTCTTCTCAAGCCAACTGGGGACCTCACGGTCCTTGTTCGCCTCGAGGATCCCCTTCACTCGGCCGCGCCGTCCTTCCTTGACCTCCACGACGTCCCCTTGGCGCACGAGGATCGAGGGGATGTTGACCGCCCGCCCGTTCAGCTGGAAGTGGCCGTGCACGATGAGCTGGCGCGCCTGCCACCGCGAGGAGGCAAACCCAACCCGGTAGACGACGTTGTCCAGTCGGCGCTCCAGGGAGGTGAGGAGCGCCTCTCCGGTCGCTCCCTTCCTTTGCTTGGCCTCCTCCACGTAGTTGCGGAACTGGCGCTCCCTGAGCCCGTAGATCCTTCTTGCCTTCTGCTTCTCCCTCAAGTGAAGGAGGTACTGGCTCCGGCGCGGGCGGTGCTTCTTTGGCCTCTCGCCCGGGGGGACGTTGTGGCGCGCGACCGCGCAGCTTGGCGTGTAGCACCGCTCCCCTTTCAGGAAGAGCTTCCCCCCCTCCCTCCGGCACTTGCGACACTTCGGACCGGTATCTCGTCCCATTATCTTGTCCCCTTCGTGCTGCTGTGGGCGACCGGCGTCACGTTCTTCACCTCGTCGACGCGGATCCCTGACCCCTTGATTGTTTGGATGACGGATTGCCTCCCCGACCCAGTCCCGTTTACGGTCACGATCACCGAGCGGATCCCGTAGTCCTTCATCTCGCGCGTCAGGGCCTCGGCGGCAATCTGCGCGGCGTAGGGGGTTCCCTTGCGGGATCCCTTGTAACCGACGACGCCCGGGCTCTTCCAGGTGATCGGGTTCCCCTGGAGGTCGGTCAAGGTGATGATCGTGTTGTTGAACGTGGCGTGGATGTGAACCCGCGCCCGTTCCAGCTTGATGTTCTTCGCCATCCCTACCTCTTCTTCCCGGCCTTGGCGGCACGCGGCCCCTTCCAGGTTCGCGCGTTCGACCGCGTCCGCTGACCGCGGACCGGAAGCCGCCTCTTGTGGCGGATCCCGCGATAGGCGTTGATGTCCTTGAGGCGCTGAATGCTCCCGTAGATCTGCCGGCGCAGGTCCCCCTCGACGACGTGCTGCTCCACCTCGCGCCGCAGGAGCGCCACTTCCTGTTCCGTCAGGTCCTTCACCCGCACGTCGGGGGAGACCCCAGTCTTCTCAAGGATCTCTGCGGCTCGCGACCGGCCGACCCCGAAGATGTAGGTCAGGGCAATTTCGATCCTTTTATCATTGGGCAGGTTGACCCCTGCAATGCGCGCCATCCCACTCCCCCTAGCCCTGCCGCTGCTTGTGCTTGGGGTTCCGGCAGATGATCAGGAGGCGCCCCTCCCGCCGGATGACCTTGCACTTCGGACAGATCTTCTTTACAGAACTCCGTACCTTCATCTTAAATCGACGCGTGGCTAGCTTTCTCGGTACACGATCCGGCCCTTGGTCAGGTCGTAGGGAGAGAACTCCACGATCACGCGATCGCCGGTCAGGATGCGAATGTAGTTCTTGCGGATCCGACCGGAGATGTGACAGAGGACCACGTGGTCATTCGCGAACTTCACAAAAAACATCGAGTTCGGAAGGCTCTCGATGACCTCTCCTCGCTGGCGAATCACCTCCGCCTTCTTGCCGCGATCAACCGGTTTAGCCACTACGTCTTCCTTCACCTCCTTGGGTCAGGACGTCAGCTCCCGTCTCCGTCAACGCGACCGTGTGTTCAAAATGCGCCGCCAGCCCACCGTTTCCCGTGACGACCGTCCAGTAATCGTCCAACACTCGCGTCGGCCCAGGCTCGGTCTTCACCATGGGCTCAATCGCCAAAACCATCCCTACGCGGAGCCGGGGGCCTCGTCCCGGCGGACCGTAGTTCGGAATCTGGGGATCCTCGTGGAGCCGTCTCCCGATCCCGTGCCCCACGTACTCCGTCACCACGTGCAGCCCTTCGCCCTCCACGTAGGAGCCAATGGCGTGCGACACGTCGGACAGGCGGTTTCTGATTGTAACGCGTTCGATCCCGCGCCACAACCCCTGCTCCGTCACCGCGAGGAGGTGTCGCGCGGTCTCGCTCACTTCTCCCACCGGGACGGTCGTCGCCACGTCGGCGTACAGGCCGTCACGAACGAGGCCGATGTCGATCGACAAGACGTCGCCCTCCTGCAGGCGGCGTTTGGACGAGGGGATCCCGTGGACGACCTCGTCGTTGATCGAGGTACAGATCACAGCCGGATACCCACGGTAGCCCTTGAACGCAGGCTCCCCTCCGGCTTTGTGGATCAGCTTCTCCGCACGCCGGGCGAGGGAGGCCGTGTCCACCTCCGGACGAATCTCCTCGCACAGGGAAGAAAGAACCCAGGCGAGCCTCTTCCCATTCTCCCGCATCGTCGAGATCTCGGAGGGGGTCTTGAGGGGGATCATCCGGCGAGGAGGCGAATCAGCCGATCGAGGACGTCCTCCTGTGGCCGGGACCCGTCCACCTCGCGGAGGAGCTTCCTCGTCCGATAGAAGGCGACAAGGGGGACGGTCGCCTCCATGTACACATCGTAGCGATTCTCGATGACCTCGGCGCGATCGTCGTCGCGCTGGAAGAGTTCCCCTCCGCACGCGTTGCACCGGGAGTCGACCTTGGGCGGGTCGAAGAGGAGGTTGTGGATCTTCCCGCAGCGACGGCAGACGCGCCGCGCGGAGAGGCGGCGGATCACCTCCTCGCGCGCAAGGGCGATGTTCACCACGAGGTCGAGCGGGGTGATCGCGGCGAGGGCCTCGGCCTGAGCGACCGTGCGCGGGAAGCCGTCCAGGATGAAGCCGTCCGACCGGCCGATCCACTCGCGGGTCATGTCGATAACGAGTCCGTCCGGAACGAGCTCTCCACGGTCCATGTACCCCTTCGCCCGCCGGCCGAGCTCCGTCCTGTGCGCCACCTCATCGCGGAGGATATCGCCGGTCGAGAGGTGAACGAGGCCGGTCCTCTCCGCAAGGAGCTTGGCCTGGGTCCCCTTCCCCGCACCGGGGGGGCCGAGGAGGACGATCCGCCGGGAAGGCATCACCGCCTCCTTCCGAGCAGGCCTCCGGCTTTGGTGAGGCTCTCGTAGTGGCGCATGACGAGGTGGGCCTCGATCTGCATCAGGGTGTCGATTCCCACGCCAACCACAATCAGAAGCGACGTCCCGCCGATGAAGAACATCGAGGTGAGGCCGCTCGCCTGCGAGAAGACGTAGGGAATCACGGCGACGACGGCGAGGAAGACGGCGCCGATCAAGAGGATGCGGTTCAGGACGACGGAGATGTAGTCGGCGGTCGGCTTCCCCGGCCGCACGCCGGGGACGAACCCCCCCGCCTCGCGCACGTTCTTCGCCACGTCCTCCGGATCAAAGACGATCGAACTGTAGAAGTACGTGAAGAAGAAGATGAGGAGGACGTACGCGAGGATGTAGGCGAGGCTCCCCTCGCGGATGTACGGCGTGAGCCAGGAAAGCGCAGGGAGCCACTGCGTCAGGGTGATCGGCAGGGTAAGGAGAGCCGAGGCGAAGATGATCGGGATGACCCCGCCCTGGTTCACGCGGATCGGGAGGTGCGAGGTGTGCCCTCCGTAGATGCGCCGGCCGGAGGTGCGCTTGGCGTACTGGATCATGATCTTGCGCTGCCCCTGCTGGATCATCGTCACCCCGGCGATGACGACGACGAGCATGACGATGAAAACGACGCCCCAGAATGGACTGACCGAGCCGGCGGAGATCTCGCTCACGCTCGACTGGAGCTGCGCCGGGAAGCGCGAGAGGATCCCGATCATGATCAGCATGCTGATCCCGTTCCCGATCCCGTTCTCGGTCATGCGCTCGCCAAGCCACATGAGGAAGATCGTCCCCGTGGTCAGGGTGAGGATCGACGTGAGGAAGAACCAGGTCCCTCCCTTGGTCAGTCCCCAGTTGATCATGAGCATGCTCATCGTCCCGCTCTGGATCACCGCCAGGGCCAGGGTCGACCAGCGGGTGTAGGCGGTGATCTTCCGCCGGCCCTCGCGGCCCTGCTGCTGCAGCTCTTTGAGCTTAGGGACGACCGCGGTGAGGAGGCTGAAGATGATCGACGCGTTGATGTAGGGGGTGACGCCCAGGGCGAAGAGGGAGAACCGCTGCAGGGCCCCGCCGGTGAACATGTTGAGGAAGTCGAAGATCCCCCCGCCCTGATTGGCGAAGAAGTTCTTGAGGGCCTCCGCATCGACGCCAGGGACCGCGATGTGCGTTCCGAGGCGAAAGACGATGATCGCGCCCAGGGTGAACAGGATCCTCTCGCGCAGCTCCGGGACCCGGAAGAGCTGAGTGAGCTTCTCCCACATCCCTACACCACCTCGGCCCGGCCGCCGGCCTCTTCGATCTTGCGTCGGGCCTCGCGGGTGAAGTGCTGCGCCTGGATGGTCAAGGGCTTGGTCAGCTCCCCTCGGCCGAGGATCCGGAGCCCCTCCGGCCTCCCCTTGACGACCCGAAGCTCGCGCAGGCGGTCCAGGGTCACCTCAGCCGGCGCGGAGAAGCGACTCTCCAGGGTGTCCAGGTTGACGCAGGCGTACTCGACCCGCGTGAAGTTGTGAAATCCTCGCTTGGGGAACCGCATCCAGACGGGGGTCTGGCCGCCCTCATAGCCGGGGCGGACCCCGCCGCCGCTGCGGGCGTTCTGGCCCTTCGTGCCGCGGCCGCTCTCGTGTCCGCCGTGGCCCGAACCGTGCCCGCGGCCCACGCGCTTGCGGCGGTGGGCGCTCCCCTTGGTCGGACGGAGGTCCTCAAGCCGCATCGCGCACCTCCTCTTGCGCCGACCTCTTGCCGCGTAGGGCCTCCACTTCGGCTTTGTTGCGCAACTGGGCGAGCCCGGCGATCGTCGCGCGCGAGAGGGTGAGGGGGTTTGTCGTCCCCAGGGACTTGGACAGGACGTCACGGATCCCGGCCATCCGACAGATCGCCCCCACCGTCCCGCCGGCGATGATCCCGGTCCCCGGGTAGGCCGGCTTCAGGAGGACCTTGCCCGCCTTGAACTCGCCTGTCACCTCGTGCGGGATCGTCCCACCGGCGAGCCGCACCTCGATCAGGTTCTTCTTCGCGTCGCGGATCGCCTGCTGGATGGCGCGCGGGATCTCAGTCGTGTTCCCCAGGCCAACTCCGACGCGCCCCTTGCCGTCGCCGATCACGATGGTCACACGGAACTTCAGGTTGCGGCCGCCCTTGGTGACCTTGCTGACCCGCCGGATATCGATGATCTCGTTCTCAAACTCGTCCCTCGTGATCAAAACTCGAGCCCTCCCTTGCGACACGCCTCGGCGAGCGAGGCGACCACGCCGTGATACAGGTAGCCGCCCCGGTCAAAGACGACCCTCTCGATCCCCTTCTCCCTCGCCCGCCGGCCGAGGAGCTCCCCCACCTTCGCCGCCGTGGGGACGCTCGCGCCCTTAACGGTCTCCCGCAGCTCCTTGTCCAGGCTGGACGCCGCGGCGAGGGTCCTCCCCGTCTCGTCGTCGATGAGCTGAACGTAGACGTGGCGGAGGCTCTTCGCGATGCACAGACGGGGGCGATCCCCCGTTCCGTACACCTTCTTTCGGATGCGGCGATGGCGCTTGGCGCGCTCCGCCTGCCGATCGATTCGTGCCATCTCGCTCACGCTCCCTAGCTCGCGCTAGCGCTCTGCCCGCCGAGCTTGCCGGCCTTGTGCGGGACGATTTCGTCCTTGTAGCGGATTCCCTTCCCCTTGTAGGGCTCCGGCTTCCGGAACGCGCGAATCTTCGCCGCCGCCTGCCCAACGCGCTGCTTGTCAGCGCCGCGAACCACAATCTCGGCTGGGTTGGGGACCTCGATGTCCAACCCCTCCGGTATCTCGAATTCGACGGGCTTGGAGTACCCAAGGTCGAGGACGAGCGTCCTGCCCTGCACCCTGGCTCGATAGCCGAGTCCCTTCACCACCAGGGCCTTCTCCCAGCGCTGGGCTACGCCGTGGACCATGTTGGCAAGGAGGCTCCGGTACAGGCCGTGGAAGGCTCGGTATTCCTTCCCTTCCTGCCGGCGGCTCACCCGGGCAGCTCCGTCGGCGACCGAGACCTCCACCATGTCGGATCGATACGACTGCACGAGCCGGCCGTGCGGCCCTTCGACCGCGATCGTCGCCGGCCCGACCTCCACCTTGACCCCGGACGGGATCTTGACCGGGACCTTACCTATCTTAGACATGCCCTAGCCCCCTACCAGACCTCACAGAGGACCTCCCCGCCGATCCCGCGGGCCCGGGCCTCGTCTCCCGAGAGGATTCCCTGAGAGGTAGAGACGATTGAGATTCCCAGGCCGCGGAGCGGCCGGGGGATGTCCTCCTTCCCCGCGTAGACGCGACGGCTCGGCTTGCTCACGAGCCGGATCCCGGTGATCGCCCGTACCGCGCGGCTCCGTTCCCCTTGGTACTTCAACCTGATGCGCAGAACCGACTGGGGATCCTGCGGGACGACCTCATAGCCCTCGATGTACCCTTCTGTCTCCAGGATCCGCGTGATCCCTTCCTTCATCGTCGAGTGGGGCATGGAGACGTCCGCGTGGAGCTTTTTGCTCGCGTTGCGGATGCGGGTCAGCATGTCGCCAATCGGGTACGTGACCGTCATCGCCCCTCCTACCAGCTTGCCTTCTTCACCCCCGGGATCTCCCCCCGGTGAGCGAGCTTGCGAAAGCAGAGCCGGCAGATCCCGAAGTCGCGGATGTACGCGTGCGGGCGTCCGCACAGGCCGCAGCGGTGGTACGCCCGGACCGGGTACTTCGGCTCCTTCTTGCTCTTCAATACGAGCGCCTTCTTCGCCATTCTTCCTCCCCTAGTCCTGGAACCGAAGCCCGAGGCCCTTGAGAAGGGCGTACCCTTCCTGATCGGTCTTCGCGGTGGTAACGATCGTGATGTCCATCCCTTGAATCGCGGTGATGTCGCTGTAGGAGACCTCCGGAAAGGTCAGCTGCTCGGCGAGCCCGAGGGAGTAGTTCCCACGGCCGTCGAACGACGAAGCCGACAGGCCGCGGAAGTCGCGCGTCCCGGGAAGGACCGCGTTGAACAGCTTGTTCAGGAACTCATACGCGCGGTCGCGACGGAGCGTCACCCTGCACCCGATCGGATCCCCGGCCGTGAGGCGGAAGTCGGAGATCGATCGCCTCGCCTTGGTTACGACCGACCTCTGCCCGGTGATCTTCGCCAGGTTCTTCATCGCGCCCTCGAGGACCTTGGGATTGTCCTTGTCGGAGACGCCCATGTTGATGACGACTTTCTCCAGGCGCGGGACCTGCATCACGTTCTCAAGGTCCAGCTCCTTCATCAGGCGCGGCACGATCTCGGTCTCGAACCTCTCGCGCAGCATCATCGGAAGGTCTCCCCGCACTGCTTGCAGCGGCGCATCTTCTCCCCGTCCACAAAGGCGAACCCGACCCGCGTCGGGACGCCGCACTGAGGGCAGATCGGGAGGACGTTCGAGATGTGGATCGGCGCCTCACGCTTGATGATCCCCGGCTCGCGCAGGGTCTGGGTCGCCCGCTGGTGTTTCGTGATCATGTGCACGTTCTCCACGATGATCCGCTCGCGATCCGGATAGACGACGAGCACCTTCCCGACCTTCCCTCGGTCGTTCCCGGCGATCACCTTCACGCGGTCACCCTTGCGTACCTTTCTCATCGTCGTTCCCTCACAGGACCTCGGGGGCGAGCGAGATGATCCGCATCATCTTCTTCTCCCGCAGCTCGCGCGCCACCGGCCCGAAGACGCGCGTCCCCACCGGCTCGCCCTGCGGGTTGATGAGGACGATCGCGTTGTCGTCGAATCGGATATAGGTCCCGTCCTTGCGACGATAGGAACTGCGCGTGCGGACGATGACCCCCCGCACGATCTGCCCCTTCTCGATGTCGCTCGTGGGGAGGCGCTTGCGGACCGAGCCGATCACGATGTCGCCGATCTCTCCGCGCCGGCGCTTGGACGGCCCCAGGACGTTGAAACAGCGCACGAGCTTCGCCCCGGAGTTGTCCGCCACCCGCAGCATCGTCTGCATCTGGATCACGTTACGCCTCCGCCTTCTCGAGGATCTCGACCAGCCTCCAGCGCTTGGTCCGGCTGTAGGGACGGGCCTCCTCGATCTTCACGAGATCCCCCAGAGAAGCCGCCCCGAGCGGGTCATGCGCGTAGAACTTGAAGTGCTTCCGGACGTGCTTGCGATAGTAGGGGTGAAGGCGTCGTTCCTCGACCCGCACCACGATCGTCTTCTCCATCCGGTCGCTCACCACTCGACCGATCTTCAGTTTCCTCATCCTCGTGCCTCTCGTGCCTTCTCGCGGGCCACGGTCATCACCCGTGCGATCTCCCGCCGGGTTTTGTCGAGCTCGGCCGAGTTGGAGAGCTCGGCCGTCGTCTTCTGAAAACGCAGGTTGAAGAGCTTCCTCTTCAGATCTCGTTCCTTCTGGCCAAGCTCCTCGGCTGTGAGGTCGCGCAGCTCGTCGGCCTTCATAGTTCCCCTCCCAGGACGATCTTGTGCTTCAGCCGCGTGGGGATGGGGAGTTTCTGGCTGACGAGTGCGTGCACGTACTTCGCCTTCTCGAGAGGGATCCCCGCGATCTCAAACAGGATCGTTCCCGGCCTCACCACGGCCACCCAGTGATCGACCGGTCCTTTCCCCTTCCCCATGCGCGCTTCGGCCGGGTGTTTGGTGCAGGACTTGTCAGGAAAGATGCGGATCCACACCTTGGCGCCGCGGTGGGTCTGCCGAGCGATCGTCGTCCGGCAGGACTCGATCTGCCGCCCGGTGATCCACGCCGGCGCGAGGGCCTGAATCCCGTACTCCCCGAACTCGACGTCGTTCCCGCGCGTCGCCTTCCCCTTCATCCGTCCGCGGTGGAACTTGCGGTACTTCGTCCTCTTGGGAGAAAGGAGCCCCATCCTAGTTCACCTCGCCGCGGAAGCCGTGCGGGTGCTCACCGCGGAAGACCCACGCCTTGACCCCGATGTTCCCGTACTTCGTCTTCGCCTCGGTGAAACCGTAGTCGATGTTCGCGCGGATCGTCTGCAGGGGAAGACGCCCCTCCATCATCGTGATCGAGCGGGCGATCTCTGCGCCGCCGAGACGGCCGCTCACCTTGACCTTCACTCCCTGGGCTCCCGCTCCCATCACGCGTCGTATCACTTCCTTCATCGCCCGGGCGGGGGCGATGCGGCTCTCAAGCTGCATCGCCACCTCCTGCGCGACGAGCGGCGCCTCAAGGTCCGGTCGCTCAATCTCCTTGATCGAGACCTTGACCGTCTTCTTGGTCAGACGCTCGAGGTCTCGCTGCAGGTGCGCGATCTCGCTCCCGCCGCGGCCGATGACGATCCCCGGCCGCGCCGATCGGATCACGATCGAGACGCGATCCTCCTTGGAGCGCTCGATGTTTATCTCACTGATCGCCGCCCCGCGGTAGTGACTCGCGATGAGGTCGCGGATCTTCTTGTCCTCGACGAGGTACTCCGGGGCAAGCTTGGGGTTGTACCAGTTGGAGACCCACTTGCGATTCACTCCGACCCGGAACCCAATCGGATGGATCTTCTGTCCCATCACTCCCCCTTCTTTTCCCCGACGACGATCGTGATGTGGCTGAGCGGTCGCCGCATGATATCAGCCCGTCCCATCGCCCGCGGCTTGAGGCGACGAAGCGATCCGCCCATGTCGACCACGGCGCGCAGGACGAACAGGTGATCCACATCGATGTCGAAGTTGTTCTCCGCGTTCGCGATCGCCGACTCCAGGGTCTTGCGCGCCAGACGCGCCCCCTTCGTGTTGGACAGGGAGACGATGCGAAGCGCCTCGCTCACGTCCTTGCCGCGGATGGCGTCGATCACCAACCTCGCCTTACGCGGGGACAAGCGTACGTACCTCGTCACGGCCCGTGCTTCCATCCTCTCTCCACCTTCAGGTTAGGTCTTTAGGTCAGGCCCGGCGCCTTCTTCTTCTTCATGCCACCGTGCGCGCGGAAGGTCCGCGTCGGCGCGAACTCTCCCAGCTTGTGCCCGACCATGTTCTCCACGATGTAGACCGGCACGTGCACCTTCCCGTTGTGGACCTTGATGGTTAGGCCGACCATCTCGGGGGTGATCATGGAGGCGCGCGACCAGGTCTTGATCTCCTTCAGATCGCCCCTCTTCGCCTTCTGCACCTTCTCGAGAAGGCTCTCCAGCACGAACGGCCCTTTCTTGGTCGATCTTGGCATGGCGCTTCCTACCTCCTGCCCTTCCCGGCTCGGCGCACAATCAGGGCAGTGCTTGGCTTTCGCTTCTTCCGCGTGCGGCCTCCCTTGGCGAGCTTCCCAGTGGGAGAGACCTCCGGCCGGCCCACGCGCGCGCGCCCTTCTCCTCCCCCGTGCGGGTGGTCCTTCGGGTTCATCGCGACCCCGCGCACTTTAGGGTTCTTTCCTAGATGGCGGACGCGCCCCGCCTTCCCGTGCTTCACGTTCTTGTGGTCGGGGTTCGACACCTCGCCAATCGTTGCCCGGCACTCCACGCTGAAGATCCGCACCTCGTCGGAGGGCATGCGCACGTGTGCCCGGTCCCCTTCCTTCCCGATCAGCTTCGCCGAGGTCCCGGCGGCACGCGCTACCTTCCCTCCGCCCCCGGGAGCAAGCTCCAGGTTGTGGACGGAGGCGCCCAGAGGAATGCGACGGATCGGCAGGGCATTCCCCACCCGCACCTCCGCGTTCTCCCCGGACTCCACGCTTGAGCCGATTGAAAGCTCGACAGGGGACAGGATGTAGCGCTTCTCGCCGTCCGCGTAGTGAAGGAGGGTGATCCAGGCGGAGCGGTTGGGGTCGTACTCCCGCGAGACGACGCGTGCCGGGATTCCGTCCTTGTGGCGGGCGAAATCGATGAGGCGATACTGGCGCTTGTGCCCTCGGCCGCGCCAGCGGACCGTGATCTTCCCTTGACTGTTCCGGCCGCCCTTCTTGGGCTGAGGAACAAGGAGACTCTTCTCCGGAATGGCTCGCGAAAGCTCGCTGTAGTCGGGGAGCTCCGCGTGGCGGCGGCCGGGCGATGTCGGCTTGAATCGCTTCAGAGGCATCTCGTCATCCCCCCATCATCTCGATCCGGTCGCCGGGGCGGAGCCGCACGACCGCCTTGCGCCATCGCGAGGTCCGCCCGTGGAGCTGGTTCAGCCGCTCGCGTCGGGGCTTCCCCCGCATGTTGGCAGTCCAGACTTTCTCCACCCTGACCTTGAACAACTCCTCGACCGCCTTCTTGATCTCGATCTTGTTCGCGCCGATGGCGACGCGGAAGGCGTACTTGTTCTCGTCCATCTTCGCCCAGGTTTGCTCAGTCAGAACCGGCGACAGGACGACGTCCTCCGCGTGAACGAGCTTCGCCATCGCTAGAACCTCTCCTTCAATTCCTCCACCGCTTTGCAAGTCAAGAGGAGCCCCTGGTGACGCAGGATGTCGTATACGTTCAGGCCGCTTGAGGCCAGGCACTTCACCCCAGGGAGGTTAGAGAACGACTTCTTGACGGCGCGATTATACTCGCTCGTCCCCACGGCGACCAGGGTCGTAGAGGTCATGCCCACGCGGTTAAGAAGCGAAAGGGCGAGCTTCGTCTTGGGCTCGTCAAACCCGATGCGGTCAATGAGGACAACCCTCCCCTCCCCGGCCCGATCGGAGAGGGCCGCCGCGAGCGCCCCTTGGCGCATCTTCTTCGGGAGCTTGAGGTGATAGGAGCGCGGCTTCGGCCCGAAGACGATTCCGCCCCCCGGCCACAGCGGGGAGCGCCGCGACCCGGCGCGGGCGCGCCCGGTCCCCTTCTGGCGCCACGGCTTGCGTCCTCCCCCGCGGACCTCCCCGCGCGTCTTGGTCGAGCTTGTCCCTTGGCGCCGGTTCGCAAGCTGCATGCGGACCGTCCGATACAAGAGGTCGGGATGGACCGGCGCCCCGAAGATTCGCTCGTCCAGCTCGACCGCTCGGGGCTCTCCCTCTCCATCAAGCGTGTACACCTTCGCTTCAACCATGGGTCTTCCTCAGCTCCAAGAGCCCGCCGCGCGGCCCCGGGGTCGGTCCCCTCAGCACGAGGAGGTTCCGGTCCGCGTCGACGCGCAGGATCCTGGACCCCTTCACCGTGACGCGGCGCGCCCCAGCGTGGCCGGGGAGCTTCCGCCCCTTGACGATCCGGCCAGGGAGGGCGGAGTTCCCCACCGCGCCAGGACGACGATGAAAACAGGAGCCGTGCGTCTTCGGCCCCCCCGCGAAGTTCCACCTCTTCATGACTCCCTGGAACCCCAGCCCTCGAGAGGTTCCCGAAACGTCGATCTTCTCCCCCGCGGAGAAGATCTCCAAGCCGATCCGATCCCCGATCTTGTACGCGCTCGAGTCGTCGACCCGCACTTCAAACAGGTGCCGGTGGGTGGGGAGACCCGCTTTCTGGTAGTGGCCGCGCAGAGGGCGAGTCACCTTGCGCTCCGCGACCTCTTCATAGCCGAGTTGGAGAGCGTTGTAGCCGTCCCGCACCTCGGTCTTAACCTGCACCACACGACAGGGCTGCGCCTCGAGCACGGTCGCTCCCACGGCGCGGGTGTCGATGAACAGCTGCGTCATCCCGATCTTGCGCGCTAGAATCCCCAGGCTCATCCCCGCGTACCTCCGTTCCTATACCCTCTAGAGCTTGATCTCGATGTCGATCCCGGTGGGGAGCTCAATGTCCATCAAGGCATTGATCGTCTCCGAGGTCGGTTCCTTGATGTCGAGCAGGCGCGTGTGGATCCGTTGCTCAAAGTGCTCCATCGAACGCTTGTCGATGTGCGGAGAGCGCAGGACCGTGTAGACCCGCCTCTCGCTGGGAAGCGGGATGGGACCCGAGATCTTCGCCCGTGTCTCCTTCGCCGAGTCCACGATCTTCTTAATCGAACTGTCGACCAATTCGTGGTCGTATCCCCGCAACTTGATGCGAATCCTCTCTCTCGCCATCGCTAGTACCCCCGACTCCTGATGATTCCCTCCTCAAGCCCTCCCGGGACCATCTCGTAACGCGCCACCCGGAGGGTGTACGTTGCCCGCCCCTGGGTCAGGGAGCGGAGCCGCGTAGCGTAACCGAAGGTCTCCTTGAGCGGCACGGCGACGAAGACAATCTCGACCGTATCCCGTGACCGAAGCTCTCGGATCTCCCCGCGCCGGCGCGCCAGGTCCTCCATCACCTCTCCCAAGTATTCACCCGGCGTGATCACTTCTCCCTCCATGATGGGTTCAAGGAGGGCGAACTTTCCCGTGCTGTAGGCCTTGTGCAACGCAACCGCTGCGGCCGCGCGGAAGGCCAACTCCGAGGAATCGACCGGGTGAAAAGAGCCGCCCACCAGGGTGGCTCCAATGTCGACCAAAGGATACCCGGCGAGTGGCCCGTTTGTCAACGTCTCCTTCACCCCCTCTTCCACCGCGGCTCGGTACGCCTTGGGGACCTCGTCGCGTCTGATCGCGTCTGTGAATCGAAAGCCGCTTCCGCGTGCCAAGGGCTCAAGGTGCAAGACCACGTGTCCGTACTGGCCCCGTCCGCCGGTCTGCCGGACGAACTTCTCCTCCACATCGAGCGGCACACACAAGGTCTCCCGGTACGCGACCTGCGGCGGGCCGACGAGGGCAGAGACTCCGTACTCCTCGCGCAGCCGGCGCACGAGGACCTCGAGGTGCAGTTCCCCCATCCCCGCGATGATCGTCTGGTTCGTCGCCTCGTCCACGTGAACGCGGAAAGTGGGGTCTTCAGAGGCAAGCCCCGAAAGTCCCTCGGAGAGGGCGCCCTGCTCGGCCTCGGTGCGCGGCTCGATGGCGACGAAGACAACCGGCTCCGGGAACTCGATCTTCTCCAAAAGGATCGGCGCCGACCGATCGCAGAGCGTATCGCCGGTCGAGATCTCGCGAGAGCCGACGATGGCGACGATGTCCCCCGCCTGCGCCCCGTCGAGCGGGGTGCGCTCGTCGGCGTGCATGCGGAAGATCTTCGCCAACCGAAGGACCTTGCCGGTCGATGCGTTCTGGACCTGGTCCCCGACCGCCACCCTCCCCGAGTAGATGCGAATGAAGACAAGCCGGCCGACGTAGCGATCCCTGAAGACCTTGAACGCGAGCGCAGAGAAGGGCTCCTCCGGGTCGGCCCGTCGCGTCGCACCGCTCTGCACGTCGCGCACCGGCGGGACGTCGGCAGGCGAGGGGAGGTAGCGGACCACCGCGTCGAGGAGAGGCTGGATCCCCTGATTCTGGTAGGCGGCCCCCCCGAGGACCGGCACGAGGCCGCCCTCGATGCACCCCCGTCTCAGGCCGGCGTGGAAGGCGCTTGAGCCAACCTCTCTTCCCTCCACGTAGGCCTCCATGACCCGCTCGTCGAACTCCGCCACCCGCTCGATCGCCCTCTCTCGGTAGCGCGCGACCTCCGCGTTCAGGGAGTCGGGCACAGGGGAGAACTGATAGCGCTCGCCCTGAGAGGCGACGTCCCAGGTGATCAAGTGCCGCTCGAGGAGGTCGACCATCCCCACAAGGCGGCGGTCCTCGTCGCGGTAGGGGAGCTGGAGAGGGACAACGACCACGCCGAGCCTCTCCTCAATCATCTCGAGCGTCTCGCGGTAGCTCGACTCCATCCGGTCGAGCTTGTTCACAAACGCCAGGCGCGGGATCCGATACCGGTCGGCCTGCCGCCAGACGGCCTCGGACTGCGACTCCACCATCTCCACGCCGGAGAACAGGACGATCGCGCCGTCGAGGACGCGCAGGGAGCGCTCCACCTCGGCCGTGAAGTCGACGTGTCCCGGGGTGTCGATCAGGTTGATCCAGTGATCGTGCCAGGGGCAAGTCGTGGCGGCGGAGGTGATGGTGATCCCCCGCTCGCGCTCCTGGTCCATCCAGTCCATTTCGGTCGTCCCCTCGTCGACCTCGCCGATCTTGTGGGTCCGTCCGGCGTAGAAGAGGATCCGCTCCGTGGTCGTGGTCTTGCCGGCGTCGATGTGGGCCATGATGCCGATGTTGCGGATCCATGCGACCCCAGGGAATGCACTCGCGGGCATGGACGTCCTTCCTCGTGGCGCAGGAGCGAAAAAAAAGATCGACCGCTACTACCAGCGGTAGTGGGCGAAGGCCCGGTTCGCCTCGGCCATGCGATGCACGTCCAGACGCTTGTTGTAGGCCTTCCCCTCTTTACGCGCTGCGTCCAGGATCTCCGCGGCGAGGCGGCTCGCCATCGTGTGCTCGCCGCGTTCGCGGGCCGCGCGGACGATCCAGCGCAGGGCGAGCGCGGCCTGGCGGTCGGGGGGGACCTCGTAGGGAACCTGGTAGTTCGCCCCGCCGACGCGGCGGGAGCGGACCTCCAGGCGCGGCGTGCAATTGGTCATCGCGGCCTGGAAGACGTCGAGAGCCGGGGAATCCGCGCGCTTCTCCACCTGGGCAAAGGCCTCGTAGACGATCCGCTCCGCGGTCGCCTTCTTCCCCTCGAGCATGACGTAGTTAACTAGCTTTGCGAGAAGCTTACTATTGTACTTGATGTCGGGCTTGACATCGCGACCAGGGATCTGCATCGGGCCCTCCCCTCCTAGCTCCCCTTCTTCGCCCCGTACTTCGAGCGCCCCTGCCGGCGCCCCTCGACCCCCTCCGAGTCGAGGGTCCCGCGCACGATGTGGTAGCGCACCCCCGGCAGGTCCTTCACCCGGCCGCCGCGCACCAGGACCATGGAGTGTTCCTGCAAGTTGTGCCCCTCCCCGCCGATGTAGGCCGTGACCTCTTTCCCGTTGCTCAGACGAACACGGGCCACCTTGCGGAGCGCCGAGTTCGGTTTCTTCGGCGTGCGCGTAAAGACGCGCGTGCACACCCCGCGCCGCTGTGGGCAGGAGGAGAGCGCCCTGGACTTGCTCCTCTTTTCCTTCGGCTTGCGCCCCAAGCGAATGAGCTGATTGATCGTCGGCATAGTCAGTTCTCCAGATTGGTCGCGATTATAGGTGAGACCAAAGGGTCTGTCAACTCACTTTCAGAAGCGGGTTCTGCGGCCTTTGTCCCTTTCGCCATGCGCGAGGGGAACCCGGTGCCGGCAGGGATCCTCTTCCCCACGATGATGCTCGGCTTTAGGCCTTCGAGCTCGTCCATCTCTCCGCGGAGGGCCGCCTCGGCAAGGACCTTGGTCGTGCGCTGGAACGACGCGGCGGAGAGCCACCCCTTCGTCTGAAGGGCCGCCTTCGAGATCCGCAGGAGCTCGCGCTCGCCGACGGGAAGGCGCTTCTCCCCGAGCGGGATTTCGACCGTACCCTCCCCTTGTCGAATCCGGACGAGAGGGGCGCCGACCCGGGCCGCCGCCTTCAGGATCTCCTCGGTGACGGTGTCGCCGCTCGCGGCGATCAACTGGCCGCCCACCACGACGTCCTCCGCGATCGTCTGGCCGATCGCCTCTTTGCGCACCTGCTCCGCCTCCGCGTTCGCCTCCAAGAGCGTCTGGACCTCTCCCCGAAACTCCTCCAGGGCGACGAGGTCAGAGAGGAGGAACCGGGAGTCCCCTCGGTCGAGGATGCGGACGTTGTTTAGGATCTGGCGGATGATCACCTCGAGGTGCTTGTCGTTGATGTCCACTCCTTGCGCTTTGTAGACCTTGTGGATCTCGGTCAAGAGGTACTCACGCGTCCTCTTCACCCCCGCCGTCTCAAGGAGGGTGTGCGGCGCCACGACTCCCTTGGTCAGGAGGTCCCCTTCCTTCACCTTGTCCCCCGCCCGCACCGTCGCCGCCTGATCGATCTTCACGACGCTCTTGGGACGGAGGGAGAGGGTCGTCGTCCCTCCCTTCTCGGTCACCTTCTCCACCATGACGAGGCCCTGAGGGATCTCAAGCTTCACCAGTCTCTCCCCCTCGCTTGTCTTCTCGCCGCTCCCCACGAGCGGCGAGAGGTCTGAGGTGAGGGGAAACCGGACTCCCTGGCCCCGTGGGTTGTACACGACGACCCGGTCCGGGAGGAGGAGGACGGTCCCCTCCGCCTCAGCGGCGACGAAGATGGGCTTAGACCGAGAGGTGAGCTGATCTCCTTGCCTCACCTTTGCGCCCGGCTCGACCATCATCCGCGCCCCGTAGGGAATCTCATGCTCCGCAGCCGTCCCGGCCCGGCCGATGAGCTGGAAGATGCGATCCTTCCCCTCGGGGGACTGGACCGTCCCGGGTCGGTCGGCGAGGATCGGCTCGATATTGAACCGATCGGTCAAGGCGTCCCCGGCGGCGACCTTCTCCCCTTCTTTGACGCGCGGGACCGCCCCGCGCGGCAAAAGGTACGAGCGGTCGCCGGCTGCCGCGTCGAGGACGACCATCTCCCGCTTCTCTTTGCTCACCAGAATGTAGACCTCGCCAGCGCAGGGGCTCTTGGAGTCAACGAGGTCCTCCGCATCGACCTCCTCGCCCACCTCGGCGTGCACGAGGAGGGAAGGGAGCCGCACCGTCCTCCGCTCGCCCGTGATCTCGACGCGATCCCCTCCGGCGGCGGTGGAGGTGACGGCAGTCACGTGGCCGTCGAGCGGGGAGATCCCGGCCTGAGCGCTCTTGACCGTCTTGCGCGCCTCGAAGAGCTCCTCGGCGCGGGGAAGCCCCTGGGTGATGTCCTCTCCCGCCACGCCCCCTGTGTGGAAGGTGCGCATCGTGAGCTGAGTCCCCGGCTCTCCCACCGATTGCGCGGCGATCACGCCGACTGCCGTGCCGAGCTCGACCGGCCGGTGGCTGCTCATGTCATAGCCGTAACAACGCTGGCAGATCCCTTTCTTCGTCTCACACACCATCGGCGATCGGATCACGATCTGCGGACGCACCTTGAGGCGCGTGATCCCCGCGGCGCGGAGGGTCTTGATCAGGCGCGGGGTGACAAGCTCATCCGCCTGGAGGAGGACCTGGCCGCCCGTGGGATGGCGGACGTCGTCCACGCTCTTCGTTCCGATCAGCCGGTCCTCTTCCTCCTTTCCTCCGATGGGGAGGTCGACTTCCAGCTTCTCGATGTGGACGGCCATCTCGTGGGTAATCCACTGGTTTTGCTCCCCGAGGACCTCGCCCGTGCTCGGGTCGACGATGGGCTGGCTCGCGACCCGGCCGTAGATGCGGTCCCCGATCGGCTCCATCACCTCCGTCTTGCTGTAGCGCAGGGGGTCGATCTCCACTCCCTGTGTCGTCCCGCAGTCCTCCTCGCGGACGACCGTGTCCGACGTGGCATCGACGAGACGACGGGTCAGGTAGCCCGAGTCCGCCGTTTTGAGGGCCGTGTCGGCCGCTCCCTTGCGGCCGCCGTGGGTGGAGATGAAGTACTCCATCATGTCCAGACCCTCGCGGAAGTTCGAGATCACCGGCATCTCGATGATCTCACCCGAGGGACCGGCCATTGGCCCGCGCATCCCGCAGAGCTGCTTCACCTGATCTGGGCCGCCCCGCGCCCCCGAGATGACGATCCCGTAGACCGGGTTGAACTTGTGTCGGCGAAGGTTCTCCATCGTCGCCTCCTCCACCTCGTCCACCGTTCGGCGCCAGATACGGACGACGGCCTGGAAGCGCTCCTCCTCGGTCGCAAGACCCAGCTGGTGCATCTTGTCGATCCGCATCACCGCGGCGGTGGAGCGACGGATGATCTCCTCCTTCTCCGGGGGGATGAGGCAGTCCTTGATGGAGATCGTCAGGCCGGCCTGGGTCGCGTATTTGAACCCCAGGTCCTTAAGGTTATCCAGGACCTCAGCGGTCTTCTCCCAACCGAAGCGGTGGTAGCAGTCCATGATCAGGGCCTTGGTCGCCCGTCGGTCCATCACCCGATGGTAGTCGCGCGTCTCTCGAGGCAGGACGAGGTTGAACTCGGCTCGGCCGAGCGTCGTCTCGACGACGGCTCCGTCGACCCGGATCTTCACCGGGCTGTGGAGGTCCAGGAACCCCTCCTCTTGAGCCCGTCTCGCCTCGACGATGTCGCGGAAGGCCTTCCCCACCCCCACCCCGTCCGGGTCGACCTGTGTCAGGTAGTAGTAGGCGAAGATCGGATCCTGGGTGGGCACGCTCAAGGGGTCTCCGTTTGCCGGTGAGAGAATGTTGCGCGGGGCGGCCATCAACTCCCGCGCCTCGGTGATCGCCTCCTCGGAGAGGGGAAGGTGAACGGCCATCTGATCCCCGTCGAAATCGGCGTTGTACGGCGGGCAGACGAAGGGGTGGATGTGAATCGCCTCCCCGTCCACCAGGATCGGCTCGAACGACTGCATCGACAGGCGGTGGAGGGTGGGGGCGCGGTTGAGGAGGACGGGGTGACGTTTAACGAGCTTCTCCAGGATGTCCCACACCTCGGGGAGCTCCCCGCGCAACGCCTTGTTCTTGATCTCGTCGAAGTCGGAGAAGGTGGTGGACTCAAGATAATGGAGGATGAACGGCTTGAAGAGCTCGAGGGCCATCTTCTTGGGGAGACCGCACTGGCTGAGCTTGAGCCTGGGGTCAACGACGATCACCGCGCGGCCGGAGTAGTCGACGCGGCGGCCGAGGAGGTTGCGGCGGAGCCGGCCGTGCTTCCCGTGGATTCTCTCCGACAGAGACTTCAAGGGGCGGTTGTCACGGCCGCGGATCGGGCTCTCCTTCTTCTCGTTGTGGATCAGGGCGTCGACCGCCTCCTGTAGCATCCGGCGCTCGTTGCGCAGGATCACCTCCGGGGCCCCCATGTCCATCAGCTTCTTCAGACGGTTGTTGCGGTTGATGATCCGGCGGTAGAGGTCGTTCAGGTCTGTCGTGGCGAACTTCCCTCCCTCGAGCTGGATCATGGGCCGCAGGGCCGGCGGGAGGATCGGGATCACGCTCAGGACCATGTCCTGCGGGTTGTTCCCCGAGGCGCGCAGCTGGTCGACGACCTCCAGTCGCCGCACGAGCCGGCGCTGGTTCCCGACCGCCGTCGCCTGCCGCAGCTCCTCGGTCAGGGTTTGGTGGAGCTCGTCAATGTGAAGGGCCTCGAGGAGCCCCTTGATCCCCGCCGCGCCGGTAAGGGTCACAAAGCCGCCCGGGTAGATCCGCTCGTAGGCGCTCTTCTCTAGGTAAGTCAGGCGGTCGCCAGGCGTAAGCGGCACGGAGGGATCCTTCACGCGCGTGACGAGGAAGATGAGACTGTCGATGACCTCGCGATCGAGGGCCTCCCCGCTCGTCGCAGGGCCGTAGCGATCGACGAGCATCTCGAAGGCCGTCTTCGAGCAGACGTCCGTGACCGGCCGCTCGCAGATCACCGTCTCCGCCTCGACCTCATCTCCGTCCTCGACGAGGAGGTCCACGTCGCCCACGATCGGGTACTCCTGCGACCCGATCACGACCGCGCGGACCCTCTCGCCGTTCGTCAGGCGGCGCTCCTCGACCGTGACCCTCCCCGCCTCGTCGGCAAGGACGCGCGGGGCGTCGGAGACGAAGAATGCCGGCTCGACGGAGAAGGGAAAGGCGTCGGCGAGGATCCCGTATTCGGAGGCGTAGAGGGTCTCTCCGGGTCGGACCTCTTTACAGTCCGACGAGGTCACAATGTAGAGGATCTGCCCGATCGGCTCCGTCTCGTAATAGGCGATCTGCTGCAGCTCCTTCTTCTTCATCCCCAAGAGGCGGGAGAGGAGGCTCGAGACGCCCTTCAAGTACCAGAAGTGGACCACGGGGCTCGCGAGGGAGATGTGCCCCATGTTGATCCGGCGCACGGAGGAGTCTGTCACCAGGACGTTGCACTTCTCGCAGGTGATTCCCTCGTACTTCTTGCCCTTGTACTTCCCGCAGGCGCACTCGTAGTCATTCTCGGGTCCGAAGATCTCCTCCGCGTAGAGGCCCCCTCGCTCCGCCCGGTGGGTGCGATAGTTGATCGTCTCGGACTCCGTGACCTCGCCGTGGGACCAGCCGACGATCACGGCTGGAGAAGCCAACTGTAGCTTCACTCGTCGGATGTCATCGCCAGAAATCAATCGGCTCACCCCTCATCGGATCATCGCGACTCGTCCTGTCGCAAAGGCTACAGAAATCGTCCCCCCGGGAGGGGGCGACACAACGCAGCAAAGAGGACCGGTCAGTTGGCCTGCTCCTCGGCCTGAGCCGCGGTCGTCTTCTCCTTGTTACTTCGGTAGTCCGTGGTGTAATACCCGTTTCCCTTGTAGATCACGCCGATACGAGAGAGGAGCCGCCTCGCCTTGCGGCTTTCGCATCGGGGACAGGCGGCCGGGGAGTCGTTTCCATTCCGTTCCAAGACCTTGAATACGGTCGCGCACTCTTCACATTCGTAGCGATAAAAAGGCACACGGACCCCTTTCTCCCTTGATCGGGGACTCTCCCACTTGCTCGTCTTGTTCCTCGCGAGGCCGGAGCGCCTTCTCGTCTTTAGGCAACTCTCATACCTCGTGAAAGTGTGTCAAGAGTATACCAACCAGGGAGCGCGTTTCAAGGACGCGGGATCGAGCGGGAGGGAACCGGACAGGGAACGAGACAATGCTCCGCGATCTCCTCGACCGAGGCGAAGGGAAGGGCGTTCGACTGGAGGGTCTCGTCGTCGTACTCGAACCGGTAGCTGATGGGGACGCTCGCAAGGCGAGCCGCCTCGCTGTGGGTGACGGTGATGCGACCGGCTAGCTCGATGATCTCCCGAACTTCGTGCGACGACTTCCTCTCCCAGTCGGTCCGCACGAGGGTCATCGGCCCCCGGTGGATGGGAAGGTAAACCCGCAGGTCCTCCGGAAGGAAGAAGTTCTGCAGGGCGCGTTTCTCCTCCTCGTCCACTGCCAAGACGATGTTCACGTCGGGGAGCCTCTTGTAGTAGAAGCGAAAGTCGAGGAGCTTGAGGGCGTTCATCGTGAACCCCTCTTCCTCAAAGAGGATCTCCAACCTCCTCCCAAACCCGGGGAAGGTCAGTTTGCACCGCAGATCCCCGCACATCGGATCCGCCGCGGAGAGGCCGAGCCTGCGGGCGACGCCGGGGAGCCGGTCCGCGTCCTCCACGGCCAGATCGCCCAGGTAATCACGGTCGACCCACCCCTCCTTCTCGGGTCGCGTCGGCGCGAGGAGCCGCGCGGAGAGGGGACGCAAGATGAGGTCTCCGATCTCCAGACTCTCGGCGATTCGCTCCATCTCCTCCGCGGAGAGCCCCCGTTGCCCCACGAGCTCCCCGGTGACGATGAAATCCGCCTCGATTCGCTTCATGTAGCGGAGGGCGCGCGCGAGGATCAGCCGGCGGCAGGCGCCGCAACTGCGCTCGAGGGAGAAACAGCCCCCCGGCAAGATGTTCGCCAGACGGCGGTAGTCCTTCTTCAAAGACTGCGTGCGGAAGCTCGCGCCCGCCCATTCGGCCTTGGCGATCTCGCGAATCTCATCGTGCTCCTCAAAGAACGGAGAACGAAAATGGAGGAGGAAGACCTCATCCACGCCGGGTGAGCGTGCGACCAGCCGACTCGCCACGCGGCTGGCCAGGCTTCCGGAGAACAAGGAGAGTGCCCTTACCACGAGTTGTCTCCGATCCCAGTTCCCCCTACCGCCTTGGCTCGATCAGGCCGTAGTTCCCATCGCGACGATGGTAGATGATGCTCACCTGGTCGGTTTCGGCATTGATGAAGACCAAGAACCCCTTCTCGATCGCCTCGAGCTGAAGCGCCGCCTCCTCGGGGCTCATCGGCTTGCGAAAGTAGGTGTCCGTGCGCAGGATCTCCTTGTGATTGCCCCTTCCCGTCGTCGATGATTCGAGCGCGTGTCCTTCGCCTCCGCGGGTCTCCTTGAGAAGGTCCTTGTACTTGACGAGCTGGCGCTTCAGTCGGTCGATCGCCTTGTCGACCGAGGCGTACATGTCCGAGGAGTCCTCGTGCGCGTGGATGACCTTGCGGTTGGTGAGGTGCGCGTGGAAATCCGCGATCTCGCGTTCCTTCTCCACGGAGAGGACGGCATCGACGCTGATGATACGATCGTAGTAGCGCTCCAACGCCTCGGTCTTGTTCACGACGTAGGCGCGGAGGGCCTCGCTCGCCGCGCCGTGCCGCTCGACGATCTTCACCTTCATGCCCCCTCCTTTCCCCAAGGAGATCGTAGCAGAAAGGAGGGAATCGGTCAACAGACCGCAGCGACTCGCTGATCTAGTGATTGCGCTCGATACAATGTCACCTAATTCACTAATGTAGCAAGTCGGGTGCGGAGAGACTCCGCGACGAGGCGGAGTTCCTGCGGGCTAAGATCGGGGCGATAGATCTCGAACTCCCGTGCGACGAACGCCTTCAGGTTGCTGCGGTAGTGCACCCCCCCGGATCGCCGCTCCCGCACGATCAACCCCATGTCGAGGAGATCCCGCGGCGGATCCTCTTCGATCACACCCCGCGCGCAGTCGGTCCAGGCTGCGATCTGCCCGACCGAGTAAGCCCTGGGGCCGTGGCCAACGAGAAAGGCGAGGATGCGCCGGTCAACGAGCCCCTTGCTCGCGACGCGGGCGACGAGCCGATCGATGTGGCGTCGCACCGCCTCCGGAAGGGCAGGCGCGGAGGCTCCTCCCTCCACGACCTCGCGGGGGGTCGGCGCTCGCCCTGCGCTTGGCTCCGTGGATGGGAGGGTGGGTCGCACGACCGCTTGTGCGTCCGGGGCACTAGACGGGATCGAGGCCGCCACGGAGACGGCTTCGAGGGCTTCGGCCACCTCCTCCTCCAATTCCCTGATCCTGGTTTCCTTCTCCGCGAGGAGGGCCTCGGCCCGCTCCAGCTGCTCCTCGAATCCCGCAACGTTGGATCCGGTGAGACTATTGTCCTTTGTTCGCTCGATCGCCTCGAGGATCGACTGGCTGACCTCTTGCAGTTGGGGAGTGACCACGACCTCAAGCGACGGGGTGAAGCCGGCGTGGAAGGTCTCGCGCTCTCGAACGTAGATGGGAAGGATCGTCTCCCCGTTAATGTACATGCAGTCACCCGTCTCGAGGGCCCCGATCATCTCCTTCACCTGGATCTTCCTCCAAGGAAGGAGCTCACTGTACACACGCATGTCTGCCTCGTGGACCACCCGGTGCAGGAAGAGAATCCCCGCCTGGCTTAAGACGTCCTTCTCCACCTTGGCGCTGCGCTGGGAGATGATGATCGCACCCAGCCCGCGCTTGCGACCGCGCAGGGCGATGCGAGCGACGAGCTCCTTGAGCTCCGTGCGCACCCCCTGGGGAATGAACTCGTGTGCCTCCTCGATCCCGATGATGTAGGGCCGGCGGAGTTTCCCCGCAAGATCCCACAGGGCGGAGAGGTACTCCATGAGGAAGGCAGTGCGTTCGGCGGCGAGAAAGTCGGAGAGGTCGAGGACCACCGGAACGTTCTTCTCCATACTGACGCGAGCAATCTCCGCTGCGCAGCCCACATCGACCTCTATCTCGACGCCCTCCCCGGACCCGACCACCAGGATCTCGTACTTCTCCTTGAGGCCGAAGTACTCGCCGTCGATGTCGACGATGGAGAGGGGATAGTGGTGCTTGAGAAGCTCCTCGAACAGGACCCCAGCGGTGTTCGATTTCCCCGAGCCGCGGATCCCGAGGATGGCGACGCACTGCCCGACGATCTGTTCCAGGTCGAGCGCCAGGTCCTTGCTAACGTTGAGTGGCATTCCCATGGTCGTACGGTGGGAGCGTCTCCTACTCCACCGGTCACAGGGAGCCTACTCAAAAGAAGGTGCGGGCTCCTAGGTCGCCTGTCCGTCCGCGCGATCCCCTAATTCCCTCCCCGCTCGTCCTGGGAGAGGAGGGTCTGCGCCGCAGCGAGCGCCTGCTCGCGGGTCGTGATCTCGCCGGAGAGGACCCGATCGTGGAGAATCTCGAGCACCCTCCCCAGCCTCGGCCCCGGCTCCATCCCCAGGGCGATGAGCGCGTCGCCATCGACGAGCTCGCGGGCGCGGTTCAGGCTGCACGTGCGGTCGATGTGCTCGACCACCCGCAGGGTCTCGTGCAGGATGGGAACCCAGCCCGACGCGCGGTGGGCACTCGCCTCGCAGTCCGCCACGAGAACCTGCAGGAGGTCAAAGAAGAGGGGAAAACGCCGGGGAAGCGAGCGCGGCCCCACCGCCTCGCCCTCGCTCAGGAAACGGACCTGCTTCCCGCGGCCCATCTTGGGAAAGTCGGCAATCCGCATGTGGTTCTTCACCAAGAAGACGAGGCGGGAGAGCTCCTGCCGGCTGAGGCGGAGCCTCTGGCCAATCTGTTTCGCCATGCGAGCGCCGACAGCGCAGTGCCCTCCCATGTTCTCTCCGCCGCTCCGCTCGAGGGCGTAGGGCTTCCCGATGTCGTGGAGGAGAATGGCGAGCTTCACCAGGGGATCGTGCACGAACCCGTCGGCGACCTTGAGCGCGGCGAGTGTGTGGACGTAGGCGTCCCCTTCCGGATGGTACGCCTCCGGCTGGGGGACCCCCTTCATCGCCATGACCTCGGGAAGAAGGGGCGCAAGGAGACCGAGCTCGTCAAGGAGGGCGACCCCGCGGCCGGACTCGTCGGTCTTGAGGGTGTGCAGGAGCTCTTCGCGAACCCTCTCCCAGGAGACGGATGTGATCCTGTCTGCGTTCCTCCCGATCGCCTGTGCCGTCTCTTCCTCAATCGCCCCGTGGATCTGGCAGGCAAAACGGATTGCGCGGAGCATCCGCAGGTAGTCCTCGGCGAAGCGCGCCGATGGATCCCCGATCGCGCGGACAAGACGCCTCTTCAGGTCCTCGACCCCCCCAACGAGATCGATCACCGCGCCGTCGCGGCTTGCGGCGAGGCCGTTGATCGTGAGGTCGCGCCGCCGGACGTCTGCCGCGAGCTCGCGCACAAGCTCCACCTTCCCGGGCCAACGGCCGTCGTAGTCTCCCTCGACGCGGAAGGTGGCGACCTCCACCTCGCGGCCGTCGGGGGCGACGACCACGAGCACGCCGAACTTCTCCCCCACCCCGATGACCGGCCGGTCGGGAAAGAGCCGGCGCACCTCGGCGGGGAGGGCGGAGGTCGCCACATCGACCTCGTCGGGCAAGAAGGGTCGCTCCGGGTCAAGGGCCGCGAGGACACCGTCCCGCACGGCTCCTCCGATCAGGACCGCCTCGTGGCCGGCGGCCGCGAGGCGATCGACGACCTCCCGAACGAACGGGTGGAGGGAGAAGATCCGTTCAACGTCGATGCGAAGCCCTGTCTCCATGTCGAGGGCGACTATACCGGTCGGCGGCGACCCCGCGCAAGCCGGCGGCCGCGCCTTGACTTTCCCGTGCCTTCTTCCTACAGTGCCAAGCCAGACGCTTGTGAA